>JAKALX010000066.1 GCA_021823905.1 Chloroflexota bacterium
GGTGAAGGTGGAGCCGCCACAGGGGGAGCCGTGGCGTCTGCAGGCCGAGATCATCCCGGGCGAGAGCCGGAACTTCGTCGTGCAGAACCGGGGCAAGCGGGGGATCGCCGTCGATCTCAAGCATCCGGGCGCGGGACCCATCCGCGAGGCGCTGATCGACTGGGCGGACGTGGTGCTGACGAACTTCCGGCCGGGGGCGGCGCAGGAGCTCGGGCTGGGCTACGAAACGCTACGCGAACGGAAGCCAGCCATCATCGCCTGCGAGGTCACGGCGTTCGGGGAGAACGGGCCGGACTCGGCGCTGCGCGGTTACGACATTGTTGCCCAGGCGATGAGCGGGGTGACGACCTCGAACCCGAACCTTGTGGACGGCTTGCCGCAGCAGGTGGGATTCGCACCGGCGGACGTGGTGACGGGTCTGGCGATCGCCTGGGGAATCACGGGAGCGCTCTATCACCGCATGCGGACGGGCGAAGGGCAGCGGATCAACGCGAGCCTGCTGCTTTCGGCGCTCTTCATCCAGGGGAACTCCCGCGAGATCACGGCCCTGGACGCGGAGCCGCGCCGGCAGTGGCTGGAAGACCTGGCGGAGGCGCGAGCGCGAGGAGCGCCCATCGCCGAGTTGTACGCGATGCGGAAGGCGAAGCAACCGGAGCTGGTGGGAAACGTCTACTACCGCTGCTACCAGACGAGCGACGGGTACCTGGCGGTCGGTTGCCTGGGGCCGGGTCCGCGCGAGCGGTTCCGCCAGGCGCTCCAGATCCGGGATCCGCGCTATGAGGAGGGGTTCGACCGATCGCCGGAATCAGTGGCGCGGATCGGCCGCGAACTCACGGCGAAGTGCGAGGCGCTGTTCCGGCGGAAGTGCACGGCGGCCTGGATGGAGCACCTGACGGCGAACGACATCGCCTGCGGGCCGCTGCGGTTCGTGGAGGAGCTCTGGGAGGACGAGCAGGTGAAGGCGAACGGCTACGTGGTTGAGTACGAGCATTCGCTGCTGGGGCCGCTGCGGGGACCGGCGCCGATCATCCAGATGAGCGGCTCGCCAACGCGGGTGCAGCGTGCTTCGCCTGCCCTGGGCGAGCACACGCACGAAGTGCTGCTGGCGATCGGGTTCGAGCCTGACGAGATCGAGGTTCTGGAGCGGCGGGGGATTATCCGCCGGTAGGGCCGGGCGAGCGAAGCCGTCACCCCTTCCCCCTCCCGCATTTCGGGCGAGGGGAGGAAGGCCGAGAAAGAACAAGGCGGAGACGTGCCAGCCGTCAGTCCCAGCGGGCGGGCATCGCGAGGTACTGCATGCCGGTTTCGCCGACCTCGCGCTTGATGCGGTCCCATTCGTCGAGCTCCCATTCGCCGACGAAGGTGTAGGCGGAGCCGTGTTTGCCGGCGCGAGCGGTGCGGCCGATGCGGTGGATGTACTCCTCCGCATTCTGAGGAACGTCGAAGTTGATGACGTGCTCGATGTCGGGAATATCAAGGCCGCGAGCGGCAACGTTGGTGGCGATCAGGAACTGGAGCTTGCCGGAGCGGAAGTCGCCCATGACGCGATCGCGCTGGGACTGGCGCAGGTCGCCGTGGATGGCTTCGGCCCCGATGCCAACGCGCTGAAGCTGCTCCGTGAGACGGTCGACACCGATCTTGGTGCGTCGAAAGATGAGGGAGCGGCCGAGATCGCGCGTCTCGTAGAGGTGGCGGAGGGCGAGGAACTTGTCGCGCTCGGAGACTTCGCAGTAGAACTGGTCGACGCTCTCGACGGTGCGCTGCTCGGGATGGACGGCGACGCGGCGGGCGTTGCGCATGTAGCGGTAGACGAGCCGGCCGATGCTTTCGGGCATGGTGGCGCTGAAGAGGGCCGTCTGGCGGTTCTTCGGGGTGACGCGAAGGATGTAGTCGATGTCGCGGGCGAAGCCGATGTCGAGCATCTGGTCGGCCTCGTCGAGAACCGCGAAGCGGACGTTGGCGAGGGAAAGGGTGCCGCGCTTCATGTGATCGATGACGCGGCCGGGAGTGCCGACGACGACGTGGGCGCCTCGTTCGAGGGCCATGAGATCGGTGCGGACGCGGCCGCCGCCGATGAGGCCGAGGGTGATGAAACCATAGAAGCGGCCGAGGAAGTCGATGTGGTCGTGCACCTGCTTGGCGAGCTCGCGGGTGGGGACCATGATGACTGCCTGGACTTCGAGGACGGACGGATCGATGAGGCGGGCGAGCGGCAGGCCGAAGGCGAGCGTCTTCCCGGTGCCAGTCTGGGCGAGCCCGACGACGTCCTCGCCGTCGTAGAGGATCCCGAGCGTTTGCTCCTGGATTGGCGTTGGCGTTTCGAATCCGAAAGCGGCGATGGCCCGGAGGCCGACGTCGTCGACACCGAGGGCGCGGAACGCCTCGGAGAGCGGAGCGACGGGTTCTGGGAGCCTGGGCCGGCCAGATGGAGCCGGGGTTGCCGGGGCGGCGGCGATCTCAGTGTGGCTGCGAGAGCGCGAGCCCCTGGAGCGGCGCCGGTGTGGCGCGCCCTCGGGAGTGGCGGTTGGCGCGAATGGCGTGTGGTCGGCAGGTCGGGGAGCGAGGGCGACGGAGGAGGTACCCGCCACGCTCGCGGGCTCTTCGGACTTCTTACGACGGAAAAACAACAGCTTCTTGAGCATCCTTCCAGTGGGTCAGGCGCGCATCAGCCGGCGCGTCGCATTCGGGACGGCGGGGTGCAGCGCAGTGAGATGGAGACGAAAGCCAGGCTTGAACGACAAGCGGATTGAGTGGTGCGGCTTTCGGTTGCGATGATTTAGCAACAACGCATCATGAGGATAGCACACTGTGGGCCGGGGAGTTATTCGGCGACGTCGCGCGAACCGTGGACGACGGGCGATAACCTCGATGCCGTCGGGAACGACCTGGTAGATGAGGCGATAGCGGTCCACCAGCCGGTCGCGGACACGTTCCGAGCCGAACTCAGGCACGGGTCGGCCCAAGAGCGGGAACTGATCAGCCTGGGTGACGACGTCCATGAGATGCTGAGTGAAGCGGTTCGCGTTCGTGTCCCCGCCGAACCAAGCAATCCGTTCGCGAATATCGCGGAGCTGCTGGATGGCCTCGGGCATCCAGACAATGCTCAATCAGCGAGACCGAACATCCGGCGAACCTCGCGATGGGGAACGCCCATGCCTTGCCGCGACTGCTCGAGTCCGCGCTCGACGCTGGCGATCTGCTCCGGCGTCAGCGGCGGCCGCCCGGCGCACTCGGCCTGGTTGGCGCCAATGAGGTCGAGGACGTGCGCCGCTTCGTCGTCGCTCATCCGGTCGACCAGATCGCGAAGCCGCTGTTTGGGAGTCATCCAATACACCATAGCGGACCAGGGAAGGATCGAGGGGATCCGGGGGCGGCTGCGAAGGGGTGGGCTTCAGGCAATCGCGTTCGCAAGCGCACCGCGCGCCGCGGCGTAATACGCGCCCGGGACCTCGCGAGCCGGTTACTCGCTGCTCCCAGACTCCTCCCGAAGGTCTGCGGAGCCGTGGATGACAAAGAGGATGCGAACGCGATCCGGCAGGACGTGGTAAGCGATTCGGTAGGGGCCCCGACCAACTCTCGAACCTGGACGTAGCCGTATTCAGACATCTCCCGGCCAGAAAGGGGGAAGGTTTCCAGTTGCCGCATTCGCCGCGTGATGCGCTGGAGGGTTCGGTGTGCACATACCTCAGAGCGCTGGCACAGGAAGCCATGGATGGCCTGGAGGTCGGCTCGCGCTCCATCCGTGACCTCGACCTTCATCTGCCGAGGCCAAGCTCTCTTTCGACGGCATCGAGGCTGGTTACTTTCCCAGCCGCACTCTCCGCCAGCCGCTCCTGGAGAAGGAGGCGCTCGTAGATCCGTCGCATAAGATCGTCCCAGGTCGCGCCTGGAGGAAGCCCCCGCACGAGGTCCAGAGCTTCGTCGCGAATGTCTTCGGTCGGACTCATGCCGGCTCGGGCTACCATGCCACGATCATACGCCCAATCGCTCTGCGGTTGCGAGGCTACGGAACGTTTGCTCTCCGTCCGGGCTTTCCGAAGCGGGCGTTTGCGGGCATGCTACGCGCGAAGCCGCGTCCTGCCTCGGGCGAACGCGATCACGGAGGAACACGATGCCCAGTTTCGAGACGATCCTCTATGAAGTCGACCGGGGACGGGCACGGATCACGCTCAACCGGCCGGAGAAGCTGAATGCGCTCTCGATGCAGGTGCAGCAGGAACTGAACGAGGCGCTCTGGGAAGCGGACAACGACAATGCGGTACACGCGGTCATCCTGCGCGGGAACGGGCGGGCGTTCAGCGCCGGGTACGACCTGACGCCGCTGGCGAACCGGCGGCCGGCGCTGGATGGCGACCAGTACGCGGCGGTCTACCGGGGCGGGCGGACATTCGACGACGACGCGTGGCAGTTGGAGCGGGCACAACGGCTGCGGATGGCGATCTTCGACATGCACAAGCCGGTGATCGCGCAGGTGCACGGCTACTGCCTGGCGGGTGGCACGGACGTGGCGTTGCTGTGCGACATCGTGATCGCGGCGGAGGACGCGACAATCGGCTTTCCGCCGGCGCGGGCGATGGGAGCGTTGCCGAACAGCATGTGGCTCTATCACTGTGGGCCGCAGTGGGCGAAGCGGCTGTTCCTGACGGGCGACACGGTCACGGGCGCGGAGGCGGCACGCATCGGGCTGGTGTTGAAGGCGGTGCCGCGGGAGTTCCTCGAAGCGGAGGTCGAGGGGCTTGTGGACCGGATGGCGATGATCGATCCGGAGCTATTGACGGCGAACAAGCGAATCGTGAACGTCGGGCTCGAGCTGATGGGCGCGCGGACGTTGCAGCGGATGGCCGCCGAGAACGACGCGCGGGCGCACCTGGCGCCCAGCGTCCGGGAGTTCGGGAGGATCGCCGGCGAGCAGGGGTTAAAGGCGGCGCTGCACTGGCGCGACGCGAAGTTCGGTGACGGCCGGGCGCGGGTGGAAGGACCGGAAACGCGAAACGAGCAAGGGTATCTGACGTGACAATCAAGGCCACCTCGGCGCTGTCGATCCTCGCGATCTGGATGGCAACGATTACGGGGATTGCGGTGGCGGACGGGGGCTATCCGGTCATCATCTTCGCGTTCCTGGCCACGACCGCCGTCGGGGTGTCGGCCTGGCGGCGGCTCGGGATCTCGCGCTTGATTGCCATCACCGGGACGTGGAGCGCGGTGGCGGTGGCGATGGGCGGGCACACGGGCAACTGGTGGATCTCGGTGTTCGCGTTCCTGAGCACGGGCGCGGTGGTGTATTCGTTGATGCGCCGGGACGACGTGCTGATTGGTATCGGGGTGGCGGCAGCGTGGCTCGCCGTGGGCATCGCGACCGCGGAATACGAAGGTGCAGGGTGGATGTGCGTGTTGGCCTTTCTGACCGCCGGCGCACTTTCGAACACGCGCGGAAACGGGGCGCGGGGACTGAGCGCGATTCTCTGGTGGGGAATCACGGCCGGGGTGGTGCTTGCTGGAGGCGCGGGATGGGCGTGGCTTTGCATCCCGGCGTTCCTGCTCACGTCCGCGTCGCTGGGTATTGGCGACTTCGGGTTCCCGCGACGGCTGGAGTGGGATCTGTTCGATCGCGACGACGACGCGGACCGGGTGCGCTAGGATCGAGTCGATGGCCGGGACCGAGTATGTGGACGGCGAGGACGACGAGGACGACGAGCCGATATCGCTCGGGGGCGGCGGCGCATGGGGCGGGCCGAACCCTGGGCCCGACGAGCGCGACCGTGACCTGATGGACGGCTCGTGGGAGCGCCGCTACTACCAGGGGCGGACGCGAAAGCGCGACTGGACGGCGATCATGACGGGCCTTGGGCTGCTCGTGCTGCTTGGCATGCTGCTGCCGGCGATCCTGGTTCTCTTCCGATGACTGGGCCGCTGGCGGGCAAGGCCGTCGCGATGATCGCGCATGGGACGCCGCTGGACCGGGCGATCGCCGTGTGCCTCGCGGAGGCTGGCGCCAATATCGCAATCGCGACCGAGCAGCCGATGCGCGAGCAGGAGTTCGCAACAGCGTCGATTGCGAATGAGATCTGGGCGATCGGGCGGGAGCAGTTCTCGTACGTGCTGGACGCCTCAAGCGAGACGGCAGTCGCCAGCTATGGGGCTGAGGCGACCGCTCGCCTCGGCCGGTGCGACGCTTTGATCGTGGTCGAGCCGCAGGCGGCGGCTTCGGCTGCTGGCCTGGTGCTGCCGGCGTTCGTGCGGGGCGCCGGGCACGACGTTGCGTGCATCGTGGTGGGCCCGGCGGGCGCGGCCTGGGCGACAGTTGCGATCGGGGAGAACGACTCGGCGACGGCGAACGCCGTGCTGGAGTGCCTGAGGTAGCGGTTCACGATTCACGATTCACGATTGCCGATTGGCGGCCGCGGCATCTGCCGGCTCGGCGGGCGCCGTATCGCCGTGGCGCATGGGGATTACGGCACAGTGGCCGCCGGTTTGGAGCCGATCGCGCCTCGTTCGAGGGGCGGGGAACGCCGACAGTCAGGTTTGTGGGGAGAGGTGGCAAGGGGGCCAACGGTGAACGTTCGAACGGTTCGCGTACGAGAGGGTGCGGGGGGCTGGGAGACGCTGACGAACGCCGGTGAGAGGGATCGCCATTCGAGCCGCGCGGGCGCAATGCAATCGGCGACGTTGTGGGCATTCGTCTACCGGCCGGCGTGCGTGGTACTGGACGTGGACGGGCACTGTGAGTTGGTGCGGTACTACCCGGACCGCGGTTTCGACCCGGGACGTGTGGCCAGTGAGTTGCCCGAATTGTACGTGTGAGCGATGGGCGAGCCGTGTCTGTGCGGGCAGGCCGCGGACGGGGAACTTAGCGGTAGCGGCTCTCGTCGAGCGTGACGTACATGAAGTCGCGGTCCTGGCTGCGGAGGAAACGCGTGGGCGAATCGGGCATGTTGTCCATGAAGCGCTCGCCGCGGACAGAGCCGTCCGCCTGGGGGAAGAAGGTGCCGAGAAGGACGTAGGGACTGTTGATGTCCAGCTGCATGGCGGTGTAGGCGCCGGCGGCCCAGAGGGCCTTCGCGAGGGTCTCGGCGCTGAGGGAGTTGCCGGCGGCGTAGAGCAGGTTGCCGTCCTTCGTCAGGCCAACGGCGGAGCGCCAGGTGATGAACTCGGAGGAGTTGACCTGGACGTAGCCCCAGGTGTCGTTGCCTTCGGCGGTGCGTTTCGAGACCTCGCCGTTTTGAACGAGGAGGACGGCGTTCTGGCGGCAGGCGCTGATGCTGGCGTCCCAGGCGATGTCGGCGCCCCACTCGCCCATCTTGAGGGCACCGTCCTTCATGACGCAGAGCGTCGCCAGGCCGTTGCGAAGCGGGACGTACTCGGTGCCGTCGGCGTACATGCCGTAGTTGCCGTGGGCGCCCTTGAACCCGCCGTTCCAGGCGGCCAGGAGGTTCGGAATCCGGTCCTGGGGCATGACGCCGGGGCCCTTGACGCCGCGAAAGCCGCCGGGGTCGGCCACGCCGGCCGTCATATGGAGGCGGACGCGACGGGCGTCCATCAACAAGACGCCGACCATGGCGTAGGGCCGCGAGCGGTCGGGGCGGATGAAGGTCTTGGCCATGAGCATGTCGTCGGGCGTCGAGCGCGGCAGGCCGGCGGTTGTCCAGACGCCCTCGCCGGGCTCGAGCGTGTCGCGCAAGGCGACGGTCTTTGGGAGCTGCATGGGAACGGGTCCGAGGGTGTCGGCGATGAGCTGCGATTCTGGCCGGCGAGTACCGTCGCCGAGGTAGTAGACAACGGTGCGGCTCTTGGGGATGGGTAGGAGTTCCACGTGGACCTGGGCGGCGAAGGGGTTGGTCTCGCCGCCAAGGATGCGGTACTTGACGCGGTCGACGCGATCCTGGAGGGCGAAGAACCAGCTTTCGACACGGGCGGTGCGCTCGTCGCCGATCAGGCTGCGGCTGGTGTCGGCGACCTTCGGGGAGATCTTGTCCTTCTGCGAGTAGACGGCGCCCATGAAGAGGACGAGGCAGGTGAGAGCGACGAGCGCGACGCGCCTCTTCGTGACCTTGCCGTGCGAACGAGCGGGAGCGGGGGAAACCTCAGCGGTTTCAGAGGCGGGCGGCGGCTCGTCGTGCTGGAAAGGCAACGGTTCCCAGGGCGAGGCGGCGGATTCGAGGGAAGGCAGAAGCGCCGCGCCGTCGGCTTCGACGGCGAACGTGGATGCTGCGGTCCCGTCGTCCCCACGGCCCCGCGCCTTTGTCCCCTTCCGCAACACAACGGTGATCGTAACAACCGGATCGCATGACGCAATGACCAGAGCGTGTGAGATTCCCGTGAGCCAGGGTTGAGGGGGCAAGTCTGCGGTTGGAAGAATCGTGGCAAGGAGGAGCCAGACGCACGCGTGAACTGGTGGGCTGGATGGGGTTGACCAGCGGACGGCGATGAATAAGAATAGTGAATCACTTTTCTGGCAAACGAATGAAACAGCGAGCCCCCAAGCAACCCGGCGCCGAGCGCAAGCGGCTCATCCTCGAGTCGGCGCAGGCGGTGTTTGCCGCGAACGGGTACGCGAACAGCGGAACGGAGGAAGTAGCGCGGGCGGCGGGCGTAGCGGCGTCGGCGCTGTACCGGTATTTCCCGAGCAAGCGAGAGCTGTACCTGGCGGCGCTGCGAGACGCAGGGCCGCGTCTGCTGGGGATGTGGCAGCCAGCGATCCAGGGCTCAGCGGACCCGTTCGAGACGATCAGGCTGCTGGGACTCGCCTACTACGACCACCTGCAAACCCGCTCGCCCTTCGCGCAGCTCTGGTTCCAGGCGCTGGGCGACGTTTCGGACGCGGACGTGCGGGAAGCGATCGCGGGGAATTTCACGGCCATGGTGGAGGCGATGTCGGGCTTGATCCAACGGGCGCAGGGCGAGGGCCTGGCACGGAGGGATCTCGACCCGCGGATCGCGGCCTGGCATTTCCTGGCCATCGGTCTGACATTCGACCTGATCCACCACCTGGGGCTGGACGGCGAGCTCGACCGGGAGCGGGTAGCGGACTGGGGCGACCTGTACATCGATTCTCTTCGCGAGGGCAAGCATGGAAGGAACGAACAGCCGACTGCGACGGGACGAACGCTGCCTGTGCGGAAACCTGGTGGCGCGGATCGGGCCGAACGGGGTGGAGATTCTCTGCCGGCGGTGCAAACGAATCCACCGGATACCGTGGACGAAGGAAAGGGAGCGGGCTGACGCCATCACGTCCCTGACCTGACACGCGAGGCCAGAGGTCACGAACCCAGAGCCCGGTCGAACCAGAACGGTTCAACCGGGCTCTTTGCATTTCATTCCGAAAGGAGAACGAGAGGTTGAATACAGACACCGGTTTGGATGCGGCGGCACGGGAGGAGCTAATTCGACGCGCGTGGTACATCCACGACGCGCGCTGGTTCGCGCTCGTGACGGCGGAATTCGGGATCGAGACGGCGAACCGGATCAACCGCCAGGCGGTGCGGGCGGTGGCCGAAGCTGAGGCCGGCCGGCTCCTTCGTGCGCTCGGACAGCCGGAGATGGCGACTCTTGAGGCGGTCATCGCAACCATCGACAAGGGGCGCGAGGTGTACGTTGCGCCCCCGCTGATGGAGATGGAATTCCGGCAGATCGACGAGCAGGCATATGAAGTGGCGATGGACAACTGCTTTGTCGCCACGAACGTGGTAAGGGCAGGTATCGCCGACCGGTACGAATGCGCGGTGTTCGACCGGCTGGCGGGCTGGCACACCGCGATGGGGCGGCCGCTTTCGGAGCAATCGGTACCGACAACGACCTGCGTCAAAGCCCGCGGCGAGGAGTGCCGCCGGGTGCTGACGCTCGCAAAGGAGGCGTAACCATGGATCAGTCACTCATCGCAAGCTTCAGGCCGCTGCGGCAGGCGGTTCGGAGGTTCGTTACGGACGAGGTGCTGCCGCTGGAGCAGGAGCGCGGGCTGACGTGGGACGTGGCGCCGCCGAGGGAACTGCGTCGGGACGTTCGCACGCGGTCGAAAGCGCTGGGGCTGTATGCCCCGGACATGGCGGAGGAAGTTGGCGGCGCGGGTCTGTCGTTCCTCGGGCGGTGCGAGATGGAGATGGAGCTGCATTCGCTGGCTACGGTGTTCTTCCAGGACGTGCTGGGGGGCGGTTGCGGCCCAAGCGCGATCCTGTTGCATGCGACGCCGAGCCAGCGGGAGCGATTCCTAGGCCCGCTGATGGCGGGGCTGACGTCGACGTGCTTTGCGCTGTCGGAGCCGGACGCCGGATCGGACGCGACGGCGCTCCAGACGCGCGCGGTCGCCGACGACGCAGGGTTCGTGCTGAACGGGACGAAGAACATCGTGAGCAACGGCCCGCAGGCGGACTTCGCGATCGTGTTCGCGGCAACGAAGGGCGCGGGCGCAGGCGGGGTGACGGCGTTCCTGGTGGACGCGGCGAATCCCGGCTATTCGGTCGGCCGTGCGCATACGTGCATGGGCTTTACCGGTTTCCAGGGCGAGATCGTGCTTTCGGACTGCCGGGTGACGGCGGACGACGTCCTGGGGCCGGTGGGACGCGGGTTCGCGCTGGCGATGGACTGGATAAACGGGAATCGCTTGCTGACGGCGGCGATGGCCACGGGCATCGGGCGAGGCGTGATCGAGCGGAGCGCCCGGTACGCGCTGGGCCGGACGCAGTTCGGGGCGCCGATCGCCAGCTACCAGGCAATCCAGCTGAAGCTTGCGGACCTGGCCACGAGCCTGTTCGCCGCCGAGCTGATGGTGCAGCGCAGCGCGTGGATGAAGGACGAGGGCCTGGACATCCGCAAGGAGTCGGCGATGACGAAGCTGTACTGCTCGGAGATGGTGAACCGGGCAGCGTACGAGGCGATCCAGATCCACGGGGGCGTTGGCTGCCTGCAGGAGACGGGCATCGAACGCGTCTACCGGATGGTGCGCATCCTGACGATCCTGGAGGGAACGTCGGAGATGCAGCGGCTGACGATCGCGGAACGGATGCTGAAGGAGCTGGGGAGGTAGCTGTCGCCGATCGACAAGCGGGTGCGGTGACTCGACAATCGAAGGATGCGAATCCTTGCGATTGACATGGGGACGGGGACACAGGACATCCTGCTGTTCGATACGGACGCGCCGGTTGAGAACAACGTGAAGATGATCCTGCCCTCCGCGACGGAGATCGCGGCGCGGCGGATCCGGCGCGCGGGCGAGCTTGGCGAGCCGATCCTGCTGACCGGAGTGGTCGCCGGCGGGGGGCCGTGCAGCTGGGCGCTCGAGGGGTTTCTCGCGGTCGGGGGCGTGGCGTACGCGACGCCGGAGGCGGCGCAGACGTTCAACGACGACCTCGACGAAGTCCGCGCGATGGGCGTGCGCGTGATCTCGGAGGACGAGGCGAAGCAGGTGCGAGCGCGGCGGATCGTCCTCCAGGACCTCGACGTGGATGCGATCCGGACGGCACTGCGGGCGTTCGAGGTCGGCGTCGAGTTCGACGGCCTGGCGCTTGGATGCCTGGACCATGGCGCGGCGCCGCCAAACGTCTCGGACCGGCTGTTCCGGTTCGAGCACCTGCGGCGGATCGTGGAACAGAGGAACGACCTGCTCGCATTCGCGGCGCGGCCGGAAGATCTGCCGGAGTACCTGACGCGGGCGAAGGCAATGGCCGCCTCGGCCGGGAACGACGCGCCCCCGGTGGCGTTCATGGACACGGGCCCGGCGGCGGCGCTCGGGGCGTTGCACGACGAGCGGGTCGCGGCGAGCGGCCCCGAACGGCTGGTGTTGAACCTCGGGAATATGCACCTGCTGGCGTTCCACCTGCGGGGGCGGGCGATCGCGAGCCTGTACGAGCACCACACGGGAGAGGTCGGGCACGAGCAGATCGTCGGCTTCACCGAGAAGCTCGCGGCGGGAACGCTGACGAACGAGGAGATCTTCGAGAGCAAGGGCCACGGGGCATATCACGCCGACCGGTCGCTGGTGGACGCGCGGTTGCCGGCGATGGTGGCAGTCACCGGACCGCAAAGGGAGAAGATTCGCCGGAGCGCGCTCTCGCCGTACTTCGCGGCGCCGCACGGGGACATGATGATCAGCGGCTGCTTCGGCCTGGTGCGGGCGTTCGCGGAGGTGTATCCGGAGGCGCGCGCGGCAATCGACGGCCGGTTGGGGCCACTTTCGCAGTCGTGATGCTGCCCGAGGTGCGGGTGCTTATCGAGCGGGCAGCGGCGCGGCGGCTGGCGCTGGAGGGATTGCTCGACGCTCTCCCGGACGACTACTGGGGCCGGTCGGCGCCGGGCGACGGATGGCCCATACGCAGCCACGTAGAGCACCTTGCGACGATCGAAGGGCTGGTGGCAGAGACGGGGAGCACG
>JAKALX010000513.1 GCA_021823905.1 Chloroflexota bacterium
CCAGGCTCGCAAGCGTCCCGTTTCATCGAAATGCGGGGTCATCCTTGTCAGGAACCAGCGATACTCGCCGTCCGCCCGGCGCATTCGTACCTCCACCTCGAACGGCTCCCGCGTTGCGACAGCCTTTTCCTGAAGCTCGATGACGGCGGGCAAGTCGTCTGGGTGGACGACACGCGCAGGCGGCCAGTGCTCGCCGGCGACGTCCTTCCTGGCCAACCCGGTGTAGTCATAGAAGGCGTCAGACTCCCAGAGCGTGCTGCCGTCCGCGCTGCTCTCGAACAGGAACACCATCGCGGAGTCGGCAATGAGTTTGATCTGTCCTTGCGCAAAGTTGGCGCGATCTGCCTCGGCGGTTCGCTCCTCGGCGAGCCGGACCGCAACGTTGACCGAGCGCCGCAACAACTCCAGCAGAAGGCACCCCAGCGCGGCCGTCGTCACCAGCGTGGCAAGCCGGAATAGGTCCGTCGGCTCATTCCGCCCGAGGGCAAGAGAAAGCACACACGTGAGCGCTATCCCGAACAGCCCGGCCGCGAATCCGCCGTACCACGAAGCAACGAGGATCCCGAGCAATGGGATGGTCAGCGCGAATGCTTCTATGGTTCGCGAAAACGCCACCAGCGAGGCTTCGGCAACGAACAGAACCGCGCCACCGATACCAAGTCGCCAGGTCCACTCCTGGCGGGACGGAAGGAGAACGGTACGGAACGCGGTGTCGAGGAATTTGGATGACGCGACCGGGTCCTTCGCCACCGACATGCCTTCGCTCCCTTTTTTCCTCGTCGCGGGGGGAAATAATACTTCAAGCGTCAAGGCCGGGATTGATCCGGTCCGCACGGAACGACGGTGAGGCCGCTCCGTTCGAGGACGCGCCTCACCCTGGGGTGCGGGCAGCTCAACTGGCCCTGTCCTTGTTCGTGATTCGTCTGCAACCTCACCGGTGTTCCCGCCTACGGTGATGCAACCGACCGGTCCGTACCATCGCAGTACCGAGCCATTCAAGGGCTCGAAGGAGGATGCTATGGCCAGGGTCGAAAAGACCATCGATGTCGATGTCCCGGTACGAACCGCCTACAACCAGTGGACTCAGTTTGAAGAGTTTCCGCGCTTCATGGAGGGCGTCCATGAAGTCACGCAGATGGATGAGAGGCGGCTGCACTGGCGGGCAGACGTCGGCGGCCAGGACCAGGAATGGGACGCCGAAATCCGCGAGCAAGTGCCGGACCAGAAGATCATCTGGAAGAGCACGAGTGGCGCCGGCAACGCGGGCATGGTCACTTTCGACCAGCTCGGGCCATCAAAGACGCGGGTCCATCTCGAGATGAGCTATGACCCTGAAGGCTTTGTCGAGAACGTTGGAGACAAGCTCGGCGTTATTTCGCGCCGGGTAGAGGGTGACCTGGAGCGCTTCAAGTCGTTCATTGAAGAACGCGGAGCAGAATCGGGAGGCTGGCGCGGAGAGATCCGGAACGAGGACGCGCCCGGCGGCCATACGAGCGGCAGCATGGAGTGGGGCCAGAGCCGTAGCGCAAGCCCTGGCGAACCAGGCGTTTCCTCGATGGCAGAGGACTACCCTGACCGCCTCCGCGGGGCCAGCTCCGGATCCAGCATGCCCGACTACGAAGATCCGGAGGCGCAGGATCGCGCTGTGGATCCGGATCGCACCGACGCGGCCTAACGCAACAAAGGCCAGAACGCAACGAAGGCCAGGATGTCCTGGCCTTCTCAGATGCCGCGCTTGTAAGACGCCCAGTCGTCCGTGACGTGGCGCACGGCTTCCAGGGAGACAGAAGCCAGAACTTGAAGGCCCCGACCTGGAAGGGAACTGACCATGTGGCTATTACTCCTTATTCTCCTACTGCTGCTGCTCTTCGGCGGGGGCGCATACGTCCTGACCAGCAACCTCCTCCTGGTGATCATCATCGTCCTCGCCATCGCGGCGCTGGGCGGCGTCACCGGCCGCGGAAGGTGGTATTGACGGGGTGGGCGCCGGCGCCGCAGTGCCGTCGTCTCGGGCTGGCCAGCCGCGTGCCGTGGTCCCATGAACCGCCTGCGATTCTCGCTGCCGGCGCTCTCAACTGATTTTTGGCGGGCCGCCCAGGACCACGACCTCGGCGGACTGGCAAGCGAGCTGGCGTTCAAGCTAATCCTGGCGCTCTTTCCGTTCCTGATCTTCCTTGCTGCGATAGGGTCATACGCCGCGCGCATCAGCTTAACAGCCGATCCTGCCGGAACCATCGTCGATTCGTTCGGCAGTACGCTTCCGGCGGATACCGCCAGCATGCTCCGGCGCCAAATCGCCAAGATTATCTCGGGCGCAAATCCAGTGCTGATTTCTGTCGGCGCCGTTGGCACCATCTGGCCGGCATCGGGCGCGGCGCGCGCTCTGGCGAAGTCCGTGAACCGCGCGAACGGCATTCCCGACCGGCGTCCATGGTGGAAGAAGATAGGACTCTCGCTCGCCATCACGGTGGTGGGCGGCGGCGCACTGATCGCCGCCGTACTCGCGCTTCTCCTGGGAGAGCTGTTTGCCACAGCGATTGCACGATCCGTTGGGATCGGTTCTGCCTGGGCGTGGACGAGCACCGTGTTGCGGCTGCCCCTCGTTGTCCTGTTCGTGGTGGTGGCGGCGCAATTGCTGTTTTGGCTCGCGCCTGACCAGCGACGGCCCTTCAGGTTGTGGTCGCCGGGCGCGGTGGCGTTTGGACTGGCGTGGTCAGTCTTCGCTTCCGTTTTCTCGTTCTACGTGGCCCATCTCGGCCACTACGAATCCACGTACGGGAGCCTGGCTGGCGCCGTCGTGTTCCT
>JAKALX010000514.1 GCA_021823905.1 Chloroflexota bacterium
AACGCTCCGCCCGCGGGCTGCTGTCCCGGGAGAGGTCACGCCGGCCGGAATTTCGGCAACGTGACGTCCGCATGCCGCTCCCAGTCGACCACCACCTTCATGCCCACCTTGATGTCCGCGTTGCTCACGCCGACAAGGTTCGTCGGCAAGCGTGGGCCTTCGTCGAGCTCGACGATGCTGACGTTGTACGGCAGGTCGTTCGCGAATCCCGGGTGGTAGCGCTGGTGCATGATCCCGAACGTCCGCACGGTTCCGCGCCCGCTGGCCTGCTCCCAACCGACGTCGGTTGAGAGGCAGCGGTCGCAGTGCATCCGCGAGGGAAGGCGCCACGTCCGGCAGGAGTTGCAGCGCATGAGCATCAGGCGGCCGGCCGCGGCGCCGTCCCAGAACGGGCGGGAGGCGTCGTCTGGCTCGGGCAGTGGCTTCTGGATCGCTGGCTGATCGCTCATGGTCTCCCCTTAATTTGCGTGCGGGCTCAGGATGAGCGCCGCGTGATAGCTGAGGTTGCCGCCGTTTCCGGTGCAGAGAATCCTGTCGTGCTTTGCGACCTGGCGTTCGCCACCGTGACCGCGCCCCTGGATGATCGCCTCGCTGAGTGGAGTCATGCCCCACATGTAGTAACCCGAGAGCTCGCCGCCGCCGGTGTTCGTCGGGAGCGAGCCGCCCGGTCCGAGCCTGCCGTTTTCGACGAACGGCCCGCCTTCGCCCTTCTTGCAGAATCCGTAGTCCTCGATCGTAACCAGCACGGTGTAGGTGTAGCAGTCGTACAACTCGCAGACGTCGATCTCGTTGGGACCGCAGCCGGCCATGCTGAAGACGCGCTGGGCCGCGATCCTGGCGCCGGTCTCCGTCTCCCAGTCGCTGCCGGGGCGCCCGTCGTCGCCCGGGTGCCCTTGCGCCATCCCGTGGACGTAGACCGGTGGCTGGGGCATGTCCTTCGCCACATCGGCTGAACTGACGACAACCGCCACCGCGCCATTCGAAACGAGGCAGCAGTCGAGCAGGTGAAGCGGCTCGATAATCCAGCGCGACGCGTGGTAGTCCTCGAGGGTGATCGGCTCGCGCATCTGGGCGATTGGGCTCTTCACGGCCCAGGCGCGTTGGCTGACCGCGATCGCGCCAAGCTGATCCTGCGTCGTCCCGTAGAGCGACATGTGGCGCCGCGCGGCGAGCGCATAGGGCGTGTTCGCGCCGAAGTAGCCAGCGGCCGCGTAGAGCCCGGCCATCCCGCGCGGCCGGCCCGGGTTGCGTGCCTGCCCGCCGTAGGCAGCGCCAGCCGACGAGCCTTCGTGCAGCGGAGCGTCGGCGAACACGCAGACGACGTGGTTCGCCATGCCGGCGGTAATCGCGAGGGTCGCGTACTGCACCATCTGGGCCGCGGTCGAGCCGGCCGCGTTCATGTGGTTGAGCAGACGCAGCTTGTGGAGGCCAACGTAGTTCTGGAGATTCAGGCCGATGCCGCCGCCGGTTGCGCCGGTCACGCCGGCGTTGATGAGCAGGCCGTCGACCTGCTCTTTCTTGAGACCAGCGTCGGCGATTGCGAGACGGATCGCGTCGGCGGCGAGCTCGGTCGCGGACTTGCCGTAGACGCGGCCCATGGGGGTCATGCCGAGGCCGGTAATCGCCGCGGCCCCGCGCAGGGGATGTGCCATCTGGGAACTCCTTGTGCGCCCGATTCTAGCGGCGGCGGGAACTACCGCAACCGGCTGTCAGAACCGGTAGCGCTCGAAGTCCCGCGCCACGGCCGTCCGCGGCAAGCCCGGGTCGGTGACGTCACTGTTGATGTGGGTAATCAGGAGCGACGACTCCGGCGGGAGCGCTGCCCGCAGCACGGGCATGTCGTCGACGAGGTTCATGTGCATCGGCAGGCGCTCCGCCCGCGACGCGCACTCGCTCACGAGCAGCTCGCTTCCTCGCGCCAGATCGAGCACCGCCTCGCAGATCGCGCTGTCGCCCGTGTAGGCGAAGCGGCGATCGCCGAGCCGGCAGGCGAACCCCAGATTCTCGTTGAGCTTTCTGTCGTGCTTCACCGGGACCGACTCCACCGTGAGGTCACCCGTGGTGATTGGCGCTCCCGGGGCTGCGGTCGCCCACTCGATTTCGAAGGAGAAGTCGAAGAGGCCGGGGTAGACGCGCTCGCAGACCTGCCGCGCGACGGCTTCAGTTTCGGACGGCCCGATGATGCGGACGGGTGTCTTCCGCCCGAAATACTTCCAGTGGAGCAGCAGGAACGGCAAGCCGAGGAAGTGGTCGCCGTGGTGGTGGCTGATGACCACGGCCTCGATCGCGTTCGGATCGACGCCGAGACGGTTGAGCGACATGAGCGCCTGGGGCGGGGCTTCGAACAGGAACTTCTCGTTGACCAGGAAGCCGTTCCAGCAGAGGCCGCCGGGCGCGAAGGCGTTGCCCGTGCCGATGAAAGACAGGTCGAGATCTGTCACGCACGTACTCTACCGGCGGCTGGGGGCGCTGCGCGAATGGACGGCTGGCCCGCTTGAGCGGGGCACGGCACAATTGGCCGGTGACATATCGCGTGGGAATCATCAACGTCACCGGCTACGCAGGGATGGAGGCGGCACGCCTGCTCTGGAACCACCCGGGCGTGGAGCTCGCCGCCATCACGGGGCGCTCACTCGCCGGCAAGCGTCTGGGCGAGGCGTTCCCCCACCTGGCGGTGTACGGCGACTTCGTCATCTCCTCGGAAATCGAGGCCGACGTTGACGTCGTGTTCTCGGCGCTGCCCACGGCGGAGAGCGCGGTGGCCTGCGAGCCGTTCGCCCGCCGGGGCGTCAAGGTCGTCGAC
>JAKALX010000067.1 GCA_021823905.1 Chloroflexota bacterium
TCCGATCTCGAGGCGAACCCCCGCGCCCACTACGAAACGACCGGCCCCGAGATCCTGCGTGACCTGCCCCAGACCACCGCCTTCGTTGCCGGTCTCGGCACCGGCGGCACGCTCACCGGCACAGGCCGCTACCTGAAAGAGAAGAACCCGGCGATCAAAGTGATCGCCGCTGCTCCCCACCCTGGCGACGCCGTCCAGGGGCTGCGCGCGCTCGAAGAGGGGTTCATTCCGCCGATCTTCGACGAGACGGTCCTCGACGCGAAGATCGTGGTGGACAGCCGATCGAGCTTCGCGATGGCCAAGGAGCTGACGCACAAGGAAGGGCTGTTCGTCGGCGTGAGCTGCGGCTCGGTGCTGAAAGCGGCACTGCGCGCCGCCGAGCGCCTGGAGGGCGAGCAGCACATCGTCTGCCTGATGCCCGACGGCGGCTGGAAGTACCTCTCGTCGAACCTCTGGACGACGGACTGGGAAGACCAGCCGGAGAGCGTCGAGAGCAAGATCTGGTGGTAGGCGGCCACGCCGTCATCAGCGAAGGTCGGCGGCGCGGCTGGCGATGATCCAGTACGGCTGCCCCTGCCGCAGCAACGACAACGTCTGCGCATAGCCCGGGAGCGCCGGGCTGTAGTGCAGCCACTGGCCGGCCGTTGCGTCGTAGCCGTAGACCACAGCTACCGAACCCAACGCTGATCGCAGAGCGCTTGCGGGATCACCGTCGGCGAGAGGCCAGACGATGAGGTTCGCTCCCGCGGCGAGGTGAACCGGCGGCCCGAGGCTCGTCGTAGAGCCGTTCGCCGAGGCGGCCGCGGCAGCCGGCCCGCGGCCAAACTCAACCGCCCAGTACCAACCGTAGCGACCGCCCTGTGCGCGCGCGGCGCCGATTTCAACGAATTCGGGCGACAGCATGATGGCGGCGTGAGCCGGCGAGTTGCGGAAGAGCTCAAAGGCCGCCTGGCCGCCAGCTCGGTCGGTGCCGGCGCCGATGTTCTCGCCGCCGGCGAACGCGTAGCCGCAATCCTGGTCACGGGTCCAGAACTCGCGGCCGAGCGAGTCGACGTGCGCGAAGCCAGCCTTGGTTGTCATGTCCGTGGCCATCCAGGCGGCCGTGCGTTCGAGGGCGCTGTTGAGCACGAGTTGGCCCAGGCCATGGTCGGCCCGGTAGTTGTTGACGGCGGCGATCAGCGTCAGTTCCTCGCTGTCGAGCGTCCGGTCGTTGACGGTGCAGTCATTCGGAGCAGCGCTGGTGCGGGCCGTCGCCATCCCGGGAAGGACGGCGAGCACAATGCCCAGCACCGCTGCGAGCCATGTTCGGCTAAGCAGAAAGGGCCTCCCACAACAAGTGCCGCCGGGAACCACGCTACGTTCTGGGACGCGCTCGTTCTCTCAGGGTTTGCCTGATTCTGTGTAAGCGGAATGCAAAATCGCGCGGCCGGGCGCTCGCCGGCTTCAGCAGTCGAGAGCGGCGCGGAGCTCCGGCAGGTGGGCGATGACGCGGTCGGGGATCCACCGGCCGCCCTCTTTCAGCTCCAGGCGGTCGCGGTGGATCCAGGTGGCGTGCAGCCCCGCGGCCTGCGCCCCGCCGACGTCGGCGTAGAGGTTGTCGCCGACGTGCCAGGCCTCGCTGGCTCCAGCGCCGACCGTCGCGAGCGCGTGCTCGAAGACTTCGCGGTGCGGCTTGCCCTTGCCGAACTCGCCCTCGATCACGACGACGTCGAAGTGGCGCGCGAGGTCGAAGCGCCGCAGCTTGCCGCGCTGCATCTCGGCCGGCCCGTTCGTCAGCAGCCCAAGCTTGAAGCCACGAGAACGCAGCGATTCGAGCGTTTCGAGTGCGTCCTCGAACAATGCCAGCCTGGCTTCCCGCTCGGCGCCATAGCGATCGGACAGGGGCCGGACGTAAACGGGATCCCAGCCGCGCGCCTCGAAGGTCGTCGCCATGACGTGCTCGCGGGCGTCGGCGAGGCGGGTGCGCCAGTGCTCGACCGCGCCTTCGTCGCGCCAGAACTCCATCATGTCGTGAATGATCGCCTCGCGGATGACCTGCCAGTCGCCGCCGAGGACTCCGGCGAACTCGCGGCAAGCGATCTCCCAGGAGAGCTGGACGCCGGACGAGGTGTCGAGGAGGGTGTCGTCGAGGTCGAAGAAGACAGCGCGCGGGGGCATACCAACAGGATAGCGGAGCGGGGGGTTTGAGAACCGAACGGAATAGAATGACGCACGTGGACCTCGCGTTCGACGACCTGCGTCTGGCACGCGCGCATGCCGACCATTCAGTCGCCGTCAGGCTCTGGGGCGAAGTCGTAGCACGCAAGTACGCCCAGCGAATCGAGCTCATCGCTTCGGCGCCAGCGTTCCCGGACCTCGTAGCGTTGGCGGCACTGCGGCTCCATCCGCTGAAGGGCCCGCTTGCAGGGCGCTGGGCAATGGTTCTCCACGGGAGGTGGCGGCTCATCGTGGCGATCGAGGGAAACAGCGTTAGAATCATGGAAGTGAGCAACCACTATGACGACTGAGTCCGTGCCACAGGCCAGGCTGGCGATCCCGCCGGGAGAGTTCCTCAAGGAGGAGCTGTTGGCGAGGCGCATGACGCAGCGGCAACTAGCTGCCCAGATCGGCCGGCCAGTGCATGCGGTGGCGGACGTGGTGCGAGCGCGACGCGCGATCACGCCGTCATTCGCGCTGGATCTCGAGCGCGCTCTGGGCGCTTCGGCCGAGTTTTGGCTGAACCTGGAAGCGCGCTACCAACTGACACTGTTGCGGCAGCGGTCCGCCTGAACGGCCTCTAACCCCGGTGGGTTCGTCCCCCCGCCATAACCTTCCCCTGGGCTACTCTTGTCACCGATACCGTTGACTCGCAGGAGGCCCCACGATGCCCATCGATCCGAAGCAGGCTGTCGGCGCCAGCGTTCCCGGGGGGACGTTCGCCTGGGACCGCGACCGCATCATCCTCTACCACCTCGGCGTCGGCGCTGGCGTACCCCAGACCGACCCGAACGAACTCACGTACACCTATGAGAAGAACCTGAAAGTGCTGCCGAGCTTCGGCGTCATCCCCGCGTTCGGCTCGCTCGGCGGGATGTCCGCCGTGCCCGGCATGAGCTTCAACCCGGCGCTGCTTCTCCACGGCGAGCAGGATCTCGAGATCCGCAAGCCGATCCCGGTGCAGGGCGAAGTCGCGACGCAGGGCAAGGTCGCCGGGATCTATGACAAGGGCAAAGCCGCGCTGGTCGTCATCGAGACCGAAAGCGCTCTGAAGGGCGAGCGCGAGCCGCTTTTCGTGAACCGCTTCTCGCTCTTCATCCGCGGCGAGGGCGGGTTCGGCGGCGACAGCGGCCCGAAGCCCGGCAACGAGGCGCCGACGCGGGCACCGGACGAGGTCGTCGAGTCGAGGACGCTCCCGCAGCAGGCGCTCCTCTACCGGCTCTCCGGGGACAAGAACCCGCTCCACGCGGACCCGGATTTCGCGAAGATGGGCGGCTTCGACGTGCCGATCCTCCACGGCCTCTGCTCGTACGGCGTCGTCTGCAAGGCGGCGGTCGATCGCGCGCTGGGCGGCGACACGACGAAGGTGGCGCGCTACCAGGCGAGGTTCGCCGGCGTGGTCTTCCCGGGCGAGACGATCGTGACGTCGCTCTGGAAGGACGGGAACACGATCCTGATCGACGCAAAGACGAAGGAGCGCGGCACGCCTGTCATCTCCAACGCGGCGATAACGATTCGGTAGGCCATTTGGCCGTCAGGATGTCGTTCGCCGAAACCGCCCCCCGGGAGGCCAGATGACCACCGAATCACCCGTCGCCGATCGTGAGATCACGCTCAACGGTATCCGTTTTCACTACCGCGAGTGGGGCGACCCGTCGTCTCCCCCGCTGGTGATTCTCCATGGCATCTCTTCCCACGCTCGCACCTGGGACACCTTCGCGAAGGCGTTCTGCGACCGCTACCGCATCTTCGCCCTGGACCAGCGCGGCCACGGCGAAAGCGGCTGGGCCGACGACTACGCCCCGGAGCGCCGCGTCGAAGACCTCGAGGCGTTCGCCGATGCGCTCGCTCTGGAGCGGTTCACCCTTGTCGGGCTTTCGATGGGTGGCATCTGCGCCTACGGCTATGCGCCACGCCACCCCGAGCGCCTCACCAAGCTGGTCATCGTCGACATCGCGCCCGAGCTCGAACCGTCCGGCATGAGGCGCATCGGGGCCGGACTCGCGACACCGAACGAATTCAGCGACCCGGAGGAAGCGGTGGCACTCGCACGAGCCGCAAACCCGCGGCCACCGGAGGCCGAGCTACGCCACCGCGTTCTCAACAACCTGATCCGGCGGGACGACGGCAAGTGGATCTTCCGCTACGACCAGCGCGTCTCAGGCGTGACGCGCGGACCGCGCGCCGATCCGGAGCCCGTCTGGGCCTCGTTCGCGAAGATCACCTGCCCGACCTTGCTCGTCCGCGGCGCCGAAAGCGACCTCCTCGGGCGGGCAGCCGCCGAGCGCATGACGCGAGAGATCCCGGACTGCCGCCTGATCGAGGTGCCGAACGCCGGCCATTCCGTGCCCCTCGACAATCCGCAGGGCTTCATCAAGGCGATCGGGACGTTCCTGTAGAGCCGTGCCGCAGTCCGCTGTGGGAGCCAGCGCGTAGCGCTGACTCGACGATCAGCGTAGCGTTCATCAGCGATGCGGATTGTTGCTCCATCCACGATACGTGATGCGCAAGACGTGTTGTTTCTCTGCCGGGCGTTCGGTGCGCGCAAGACGCTGGATCTGGACTTGTCCGGGGTGACTTGGGTATCTCCCCTCGGGGTGGTCGCGGTTCTCGCTTCCGCGCTCAGTGCACGTGCGAAAAATGCACAGGTTGGCGTCGAGCTTCCGCGCGAGCGGACGGCGAGGACTTATCTCCACCATATTGGCTTTGTAGCCGAGCTGGTCAGGCAGGGCTTCCACCCCGACGGCGAGCCCGACGTTGACGACGCGTATGAGGTCGAAACTTGCCTCCCAGTAGCATCACTCGCAACCCCGGACGCTGTAGAGGCGGCAACCAGAGAACTCTTTCACGAACTCCAGCGTGGGCACGTGCCCCCGGGCATCTTCGAGAAGGTCATGGACCTTGCCGTGGAGCTGACCCAAAACGCAAGAGAACATGGATCGGCGTGTTACATGGTGGTCCAAACCCACACCGGGCGAACGAGTAGGACGCCCGGTGTCCATGTCGCGGTGGCAGATTTTGGACCAGGCTTCGCCACGACACTCCGTGCGCTCCACGGTCAGATGAGCGACGCCGACGCCATCATCAAGGCCTTTGAGGATCGCGTGAGCGGCACGGGAAACCCGGAACGCGGGTTCGGGCTGGGCTATGTACGGGATTCAGTCGATACCCATCCTGACGGGGAGCTGGCTATCCTTTCAAGGACAGCGGTTGTGACTCGGCGCGGGGGGAAGTTCGCAATGGCGGCGATAAACGATTTCCGTGGTACTGTGGCAAGTGCATACTTCCCCTACACGCCTCCAAAGCTATAATCGGCCCAAAATGACCGGAGGTGCGGCATGTACCTAGCACTCGCTAGCTTCGGCGACGTGTTCGCCACTCGCGAACGCGCGCGCGCGCTCGTGGCAGAAACCGGTCAGGCTCAGCCGAACGATGAGTTACGCCTGGACATCACCGGCGTTTGCGCGAGCCCCTCGTTCATGGCTGAGCTGCTTGCACTCTTAGCCGCCCGATTTGTGGCGGTCGAAGTGGTTGGGGGTACCGACCACCTCGTGGCGCTCACGCAAAGCCTGGTAAGTAAGCTTGGGCTCATCGGTCGGGTTCGGGTCGTCGGCCTCGCTTGCGTTTAGGCCGAAAGGCGTGCGGACGCCCGTTCGTTCTGGGTGAGACTCAGTTCCACCGCGCCGCGACCCGATCCAGGATCGCGTGCCCGACCGCGTACTTGCTCTGCAGTGGGAACTCTTCCACCTGGCCGTCGTCGTGGAAGATCGTTACCTGGTTCGTCTCCGTGCCGAATCCGCTCCCGGCGGCGGTGACGTCGTTCGCGACGATGAAGTGCAGCCGCTTCGCGGCAAGCTTCGTCTTCGCGTAGCCGGCGAGATCCCGCGTCTCGGCGGCGAATCCCACCCGCACTCCTCCACCCGGCAGCGTCGCTAGGATATCCGGGTTCTTCACGAGCGCGAGCGTCAGCCCCTGCGCGTCGTCGGCCTTTTTGATCTTGTGCTCGGCCGGCGATTCCGGACGGAAATCGGCCGGCGCGGCCGACATGATCAGCGCGTCCGACTCTCTCGTAGCCACCTGGAGCGCCGCGAGCATCTGCGCAACGGTTTTCACATCCACGCGCTCGACGCCGTACGGCGTCTCCAGCGCGATCGGCCCGGCCACGACGACCACGCGAGCGCCGCGGTCGCGGGCGGCCTCAGCGATGGCGAAGCCCATCTTCCCGGTCGAATGGTTGCCAATGAAGCGAACGGGATCGATGGGCTCCTGGGTTGGGCCCGCGCTGACGACGATTACGCGCCCCACGAGGTCGCCGCTGGCGCGGCCCAGCATCGCCCGGAGCGCGCCCACGATCTCGACCGGCTCCGCCAGCCGCCCTGCGCCCATCCGGCCGGTCGCGAGGCGGCCCTCGTTCGGGCCAACGAACGAGACGCCGCGCGAGCGCAGGGTCTCGCGGTTGGCCCGCGTCGCCGGGTGCTCCCACATGTGGGCGTCCATCGCCGGCGCGACGAGGATCGGCGCGCGGGTCGCCAGCGCGGTAAGCGTCACCATGTCCGGCGTCTGCCCAACGGCCAGGTTCGCCAGGCAGTCAGCCGTAGCGGGCGCTATGACCAGCGCGTCCGCGCGCCTGGCAACTTCGATGTGCGCCTCAGCCTCCCGCGCCGCGAACATGTCGACGATCACGTCCCGACCCGTGAGTGACTGGAACGTCAGGGGCGTCACGAACCGCACCGCTGCCGAAGTCATGATGACCTCGACCTCGGCGCCCGCCTGCCGCAGCTTGGAGCACAGGTCTGCCGCCTTATACGCAGCGATCGAGCCGGTCACCCCCAGCGCGATCCGCCGGCCGCCCAATGGCAATTGACGATTGCCGATTGCCGACTGTTGATTGTCGATTGTGTCCGTCATGTCGTGCTCCGCTGGAATCGTCAATCGGCAATCGTCAATCGACAATCAGGAGTTGAGTTCGTAGATATGCCGCAGCCCATTAAGGGTGAGGTTGGAGTCGACGACGTCGATGCAGTTCGTCTCATGGGCGATGGTCGTCGCAAGGCCGCCGGTGGCAACGACCTTCACGTTGCCAGTGAGCTCGGCCTTGAAGCGGGCCACAAGACCTTCGACCAGCCCAACATAGCCGAAGAGGATCCCGGACTGCATCGCGTGGATCGTGTTCTTGCCGATGGCGACCGGCGGCCGTTCGAGCTGCACGCGATAGAGCATGGCCGCCCGGCTGAAGAGTGCCTCGCTCGCGATGCCGATGCCGGGAGCGATGGCGCCGCCGAGATAGTCGCCGTTCTCGCTGACAGCGTCGAAGACCGTGGCGGTGCCGAAGTCGACGACGATGACCGGCGCGCCGTACTGCTTGATCGCCGCGACCGCGTCGATGATGCGGTCGGCCCCGAGCTGCTTCGGGTTGTCGTAGAGGATGCGCACGCCGGTCCGGAGGCCGTGGCCGACCAGCATGGGCTCGATCCCGAAGTACTTCTTGCAGACGCTTTCGAACGTGGGGATCAGCGGCGGGACGTCGCAGCCGATGATGCAGGCCGTGATGTCGCGAGGTGCGATGTCCCCGGTTGCGAGGAGCGACAGCAGGAGGACACCGTATTCGTCGGGGAGCTTTTCCTGCTCAACGCCGACGCGCCAGGTGGCGGTGAGCTCCTCGCCCTGGAACAGGCCGATGTGGATGGACGTATTGCCGACATCGAGGGCGAGCAGCATGCGCGAACCGCCGAAGGTGCTTTGGGGCCGGTCAGGTCCCCCGCGGTCGATAGAGTACAGGGGGGAGGCGCAAGGCGTAAGGCGCAAGGAGGCCGCCGGATCGCTGTCATGTCCTACTTTCCGATATGAGGTACGGTACTCGCCCGGCGCGAGCCGCGTCTTTATGCTTGCCGCCACATATCCCGTGCGAGGAGCCTCCCGTGAGCAACGTCCATTTCGGCGTCACCGTCCCCCAGATCAAGCGCACATGGGAGGAGAGCCGCTCAGCCGCCATCGAGTTCGAGGCGATGGGCTACGACTCCCTCTGGGTCTGCGACCACCTCTACGGGCCGCAGTCGCCCCAGATCCCGATCCTCGAGGCCTGGTCGCTGATCGCGGGACTTAGCGCAATCACCTCCCGGGCCGAGATCGGGACGCTCGTCACGCCCGCCGGCATGCGCAACCCGGCCCAACTGGGCAAGGTCATCGCCACGGTCGACAACATCGCCGGCGGGCGCATCATTCCCGGCCTCGGCGCGGGCTGGATGGCGCGAGAGTTCACGGACTTCGGCGTGGCCTTCCTCCCCACCGGCGGACGGATGACCCAGCTGCGCGAGACGGTCGCGCTGCTCAAGAAGATGTGGACGGAACCCTCGGTCACCTTCGAAGGCAAGTACGTCAACGTCCACGACCTCGTCTGCGAGCCCAAGCCCGTGCGCGTGCCACCGATCCTCATCGGCGGCGCCGGCGAAAAGGTGACGCTGAAGCTGGCGGCGAAAGAGGCGGCCATCTGGAACAACCTCGCCGCCCACCATCACGCCCTGCCGCACAAGATCGACGTCCTCAAGGAGCACTGCGCCGCGGTCGGCCGCCCGTTCGAGGAGATCGTTGTCAGCCAGCAATGTCTCGTCACGATCGCGCCCGACGACGCCAGTGCGGGCCCGATGGTCGAGACAGCAAAGAAGATCTTTGGCGGCCACATGGGCGACCCGACCGGCCCGCTCGGCATCGCCGGCAGCCCCCAGCGGGTGCGCGAGCAGATCCAGAAGCACGTCGACCTGGGCTGCACCATGTTCGTGATCGAGTTCTTCGGCCGCGACACCCGCGAGCCGGCCAAACTCTTCGCCGAAACCGTCCTTCCGCACTTCAAATAGTCAAGGACACAGGGACACAGAGATCACAGAGTCCCGAATGATCTTGTCTTCCTCTCCGTGTTCTCCGTGTCTCTGTGTCCAGGCGCTCCAGGAGGATGACATGAGCAGCTCGCAGGTACCCGTCCATGCCGAGATCCCGCCGCCTCGCGTCGAGGAGGTGAGCGCGGGGATCTTCGCCTACATCCAGCTCGACGGCAGCTGGTTCCTGAACAACGCGGGCTGCGTCGTCGGCAGCCGGAACGCGACGGTGATCGACTCCACCGGCACCGAGGCGCGCGCGCGCGCCTTCCACGCCGCGCTCCGCCGCGTGACCGAGAAGCCGATCGCGACGCTGGTGAACACGCATAGCCACGGCGACCACACGCACGGGAATTTCGTGTTCGCGCCCGCGACGGCAATCGTCGCGAGCGAACGCTGCCGGCGGGAGATCATCGCCGCCGGCCACGGCAGCTACGCCCTCTTTCCCATGATCGAGTTCGGCGATTGCCCGCTGACGCCGCCGTTCGTCACCTTCGACGAGCGCCTGAACGTCTACGTGGACGACCTCAAGATCGAGCTGATCTTCGTCGGGCCTGCCCACACCACGAACGACATCGTCTGCTGGATCCCCGAGCGCAAGCTGCTCTTCAGCGGCGACATCATCTTCAACGGCGGCACGCCGTTCGCGCTTGGCGGCTCCGTCGGTGGCTGGCTCGAAGCGCTGGAACGAATCGAAGCGTTGGGCGCCGAGACGATCGTGCCCGGGCACGGCGAGGTCTGCGGGCCGGCCGTCATCGGCGAGGTGCGCGCCTACCTGCATTTCATCCAGGAGTCCGCCAGGCGGGGGCTTGAAGCAGGCGTCGAACCGCTGGAGCTGGCGCGAGACCTCGACCTCGGCCGGTTCGCCGCGTTGCACGACGCCGAGCGCCTCGTCCCGAACCTGCGCCGCGCCTACGCCGAGGCGCAGGGGCAGCCCTGGGGCGCGCCGCTGGACGTCGGGCGCATGTTCACTGAGATGCTCGATTTCAACGGCGCCAGGCCGCTCCGCTGCCTCGCGTAACAGGCCGCGGGGCCGACTGAACGTGGCGCGCGGCGGGACACCCCGGTCGCCCAGGCCTTCGCGACTCAGTTCAGTTTGGGCTCGTCACCACCGCTCTCGCGAATCTGATCGATGATCCGCTTCGCCAGCTCGTCCATCTGCTCGGGGGTGATGCCCATCTTTTCGAGCGTCTCGCGCATCAGCCGCTGGACCTCGTCGGTGTCCTCGCGGATGAGCGCGTCGGCCATTTCGAGCTGGGTTTCGATCGCCTGGAACCGCTCGCGGCGCGCCGACTCGTTCTCGGTCGCGAGAATCGTCGACATCAGGCGTGTGAAGAGCTGGGTGGTCCGGGCGATGCGGATGCGGTCTTCATGGTGCGCCGGGAACTCGCCCGTCACCGCGACTTCGAGCCCGGTGCGCTTGTCGGTGGCCGCGTATTGCTCGGACATACCCAGAGGATAGCCGATGACGCCAGCCAGCGCCGCGCGCACGGCCTTCGTCGATCCCGTGGTGCTATCCTGACGAGATGCCATCCTCGTCCCCTGTGCCGCCGCCGGCGTCCGGCTGGCGCTCCGGCGCCACGGCCCTCCGCCACCGGCAGTTCCGCTGGGTGCTGCTGAGCAACGCCTCGTTCTTCTTCGCGATGAACGGTCAGTTCGTCGTTCGCTCCTACCTCGCCTTCAAACTCACCGACAGCGCTTTCGCGCTCGGACTTGTCAACCTGGCCGTCTCAATCCCGATGCTCGTGATCTCGCCCTTTGGCGGCGTGATCGCCGACCGCGTCGAGAAGCGGCGGCTGATCATGGCCGGCCAGCTTGCGCTGCTCCTGAACGAACTCCTCGTGCTCACGCTGCTCGTCACGGGCCTGCTCGCGTTCTGGCACCTGCTCGTGGTGGCGTTCATCATGGGCTGCGTCTTCCCGTTCAGCATGCCGGCCCGCCAGGCCGCGGTAGTCAACATCGTGGGACGCCACGATCTTGCGAACGCGATGGCGCTGAACATGGGCGCCATGAACACGGCTCGCGTCGTGGGCCCGGTGACCGCCGGCCTCGTCATCGCCGTCGTGGGACTTCGCTGGATGTACCTGGTCGCGGTCATCCTCTACCTGGCGGCGCTGCTCACCATGTCCCGGATCGAAAAGCAGCCGGCTGCCGAGGGCGCGGGAAAGAACTCGGTCATGAGCGACCTCGCGGAAGGCTTCCGCTACGTGCGAAACGACCCGCCCGTGCGCGTCCTCTTGCTGCTCTCGATGATACCCATCCTCCTGGCGATGCCGTTCCAGGCGCTGCTCGTCGTGTTCGCCGAGGACGTCTGGCATGTCAGTGGTGGCGAAGGACTGGGGCTGCTCCAGGCGGCGGCCGGGCTCGGCGGCATCTGCGGGTCCGTGATCGTTGCCTGGAAGGGCCAGACGCGCCGCAAACTCCGGCTGATGATGGCCTCGCTCTTCGCCTTCGGCGGCTCGCTCTTCCTCTTCGCACTGAGCCCCTGGTTCCTGCTCGCGCTCCCCCTCGTCTTCGTGAGCGATATCTTCGCGAGCATGTTCAACACGCTGAACAACACGGCCATCCAGATGATCATCCCGGACGCCGTCCGCGGCCGTGTCGCGAGCCTGATGATGATGACATTCGGCCTGACGCCGCTCGGCACGATGCCGGTGAGCGCCTTCGCCGACGCCTACGGCGCACCCGCTGCCGTAGCCGGTGCGTCGGTGATCACCATCGTGGTGTCGCTGCTGTTCTTCGTCTTCAGCCCCGCGCTGCGCGGTATCGACGCGGTGAGCCACGCCGCCCTCGTGCGAGTGGATCCGGAGACGCTAACGGATCGCATGGGCGCCCCCGAGCCTTCCGTCAGCGCCGCTTCATAGGATCCTGCCCGACGCGCCCCGAGCACGGCGCAATTCGAAACCCGGCGGCTCAGGTCGCTTTCGCGTTCGCCGGCGTGTCCTTGCCCTTCTCGGCGGGGTTGTCAGCGCGCGCCGGCGTCAGAGGCCGGACCGGGGGGTTGTCAGCCTTTACCAGCCCCGCCGGGGCGCCGTTGCCGCTGGCGGGGCTGGTCCCGTTCGCGGCGCTCGCGGAGGTGGTCTGCGCGGAACCACCAGACATGGTGAGAGGCGCCGCACCACCGCCTGCCGCATGGCCGCCGTTGACGTCTTCCGGCGGATTGCCGTTGTCGGTCACGGCCGGCTGCACCGGCGGATTGCCGCTGCTGGTCACGACCGGCTGCACGGCAGGATTGCCATTATT
>JAKALX010000068.1 GCA_021823905.1 Chloroflexota bacterium
CTGGACCGACGAGGAGAGCGAGGAGGAGTAGGCACGCGCCGTCCGCGCTGGACAGGCGCCGATCGCCCGGATAGACTTCTGGCCCGACTGGGGCGTCGGCAAATGGATAAGCCACGGGACTTTGGAACCATGTTTTAGGTCTTTCCTCGTCATGGACGCTCGCGCCAACTGAGGGAAACCCCTTGACAATCCAGTAGCTTGAGCGTAGCTTGTCCGGGATGGTGATGGACGCTGTTTCCCGCTCGCGGTTGCACCGGGGTAGCACCGGAAAATCCGGGGACTTAACCACGGGACTTTCGGGCAACCCCTCGGAGGGGACCATGCGACGCCAACCCGAACGCATCGTGTTCACCGACGCCCGCCTGAAAGCGCTCAAACCCCGAGCAGCGCGCTACACCGTGCAGGACGTTAAGACGCCCGGCTTGTCGGTGCAGGTGACGCCCAACGGGGCGAAGTCCTACTACTACACGAAGAAGGTGAAGGGGCGCTTCGAGCGGGTCCGCATCGCCAGCGTCGCCGAGCTTGCCGTCGAGAAGGCCCGCACCCGTGCCGGCGTGTACATCGGCGCCGTGAGCGAGGGGCGCTCGCCGAGTGAAGAGCGTCGCGCGGTCCGCGCCGAGATGACGCTGGACCAGTTGTGGAAGCTGTACGCGGAGCAGCGCGGCCCGGCCAAGCGCTCATTCAATACTGACGAGCGACGGTACAAGCACCTTGCGTGCCTGGCGACCCGCAAGCTCTCCTCGATCGCCCAGGAGGACGTGAACCGGCTACTCGACTCAATCACGGCGACCTCCGGGAAGGGGGCGGCGAACCGGGTGCGGGCGCTGGCGCGCATGCTGTTCAACTTCGCGCGCGGGCGGGGCGTGAAGCTGGTCAACCCCGTTATCGGCACGACGCACCACAAGGAAACCGCAAAGACCCGCTACCTCTCGCCGGAGGAACTCGGGCGTTTCCTCGCGGCGGTGGACGCCGACGGCGACGCCGACTTGCAAGACTACCTCCGCTTGCTGCTGTTCACGGGTGTGAGGCGCGGTACGCTTTGCAGGGCGCGGTGGGCGGACCTGGACGTACCCGGCAGATTGTGGCGCATCCCTGCCGAGTACATGAAGGCGGGGAGGCCGCTCGAAATCCCGCTCGCACCCGAGGCGGCGGCGATCTTCGCCGAACGGCAGCGGCTGGCGGCGCCGGATGCGGTGTGGGTGTTTCCCGGCCGCACCCCGACGGGACACCGGGCCGGTTCGCGCGTCGGCTGGCTGCGCATCCTCGCCCGTGCGGAAATCGCCGGGGTGACGGAGCACGACCTCCGCCGGTCGTTCGCGACCTACGCGCTTGAGGCCCGCGTGCAGTGGCCGATCATCGCGGCGTTGCTCGGGCACACGAAGCCGGCCGGGGCGACGGCGATTTACGCGCAGCCGACGATGCCGGAGCTGCGCGCGGCGGTTGAAGTGACGGTGACGCGCATCCTCACCGTGGCGATGGGCGGCGGTACGGTGATCGCATTCCCCGGCGCCGAGGCGGCGAAATGAAAAGCCCGGCCGTGCGCCGGCCCGAAGTCGTGACGGTGTTCCTCACGAGCGGGCTTGAGCCGGAGACCGAAGACGCCCTCGCGGATGCGCTCCCCGGCGTCGAGGGTGACGCGCTGTCTCTGGTCTTCCGTGACGTGGCGGCGATTGTGCGCGCCTGGGTCGCGAACGCCAGCAACCCAGCACCAACCGCACAGGAGACGCACCGGCGCTGGCGCGCGGTGATGACGCACGCCGCGGGTTTGACCGACGCACTCGACGCGCTCGGCGGCGCCACGGCGTTGGCGGCGGTGGACGCAGCCCAGCCCGTGACGAGCACGTCGCCGGCGCGACCGGACGCCAACCCCTACGCCGAATGGGCCACGATGCGCGACCGGCTCCTGACTGTCGCACTGACGGCGGGATTCTTCGCTGGTAACCACGCGCGCGGCGGGCGACGGGACAACGCACCATTGCGGGCCGCCGTTGGGGCGCTCAAGCGCGTCTTCGCCAAGGCCAACGTCGAGGCGGGCCGGGCCGGGCGCCGACGGTGTGACTTCGTGCTTGGCGCGTTGGGGGCGGCGCCGCCGTCGCTGTGGAGCCCGAACCGCGACGAAGAGCGGCTCGTGCGCGACTACATCCGCCGCGACTGACCCCAAGGGGCTGTCTTCTTCCTAACAGAAGACGTTAAGTAAATGTCTTGGGATGTAGAGTCCTCGGCCGGAAGATCGCGCTCGGAGGTAGAGCGCGATGGACAAAAACAGCACCGCCAACCGACCGCTCCGAGAACGGGAAGCGGCGGCGCGCCTCGGCCTGACCGGGAATTGCCTGGCAAAGTGGCGCTGCCGCCGCATCGGCCCGCCCTATGTCCAGTTTGGCCGGACGATCCGTTACTTAGAGAGTGACCTGGACGCTTGGCTGCGGCAGCACGTCGTTGAGCCCGAGCGGGAGGCCGTGTGAGCCCGGACCCGGCTGCGCACAAAAGAGAAGAGGCGCCCGGCAAGGCGCCCCACGAGACCAACGACCGGAGCCAGCGTAGCGCCGGCGGCGTGGGATGGCAAGCAGGAGACGGTGAACTCGGTTTCGGCATGCTTTCCGACCTGTTGCATCTGCTCCGGGCCGAGCGGCGTGACCGTAGGTTAGCGCGGATCTATAAGGCTCCTGACGTCTTTCAATCGGCAGCTGATGCCGAGCGCGCCGCCTGCCGTGACCTCGCTGAGCTCTCTCGCGAGGCGCTTTGGCTTGAGGCCGAGCGCGTGAAGGCGCGGCTCGTGGCCGAGGCGCGGGCGAGCGCCTGGCTGCTCCGCCGGCTCGCGGCTTGCCGCGCCGAGGCCGAACGGCGCCGGGCGGCACGATGACAACGCGCGAGCGCACCACGCCTCCGCCTGCGGAGGAATTCACGACTGCAAGCGCGCTGCAGACGGTGATCTTCCCGCCGGCTGTCGAGGTGTTCTCTGGCCTACTTGTCGCTGGGTTGACTCTCCTCGCGGGGGCTCCGAAGTTGGGCAAGTCGTGGCTCGCGCTCCTGCTGGCGCTCGCCAAAGCGACGGGCGGCGAGGCGCTCGGCGTCCGCACCACGGCCGCCGCCGCCCTATTCGTTGGGCTGGAGGACAGCCTTCGCCGCCTGCAGCGCCGGCTAACGTTGCTCTTGCCCACAGGTGAGGCGTGGCCCGAATCTCTGCATCTCGCATCCTCGGTCGCGTGGTCGTGGCGCGGGACCGAGGCTGTTGACGAGTTACGCCGATGGCACGACGCGCACCGCTCTTGCGAGCTGATCGTCCTAGACACGCTCGCGCGCCTGCGTCCCACGGTTTCCAACAAACGCGGCTCCGGGTATGACCTCGACGTTGAATTCGTTGCACCTTTCCAGGCGTTCGCGATCGAACGCGGGATCGCATTGCTTGGCGTCGTCCACACCCGCAAACAGGACCGAAAGTACCGGGAGCTGGACGGGCTTGAGAGCGTGTCAGGGACGCTCGGCTTGCCCGGTACGGCCGACGCTGTTCTCGTGCTGCAACGCGGGCGCCTCGCTCGGCAGGGCGAGCTGCTCGTCACCGGCCGCGACCTGCCGGAACGCAAGCTCGCGCTCTCATTCGATCCCTCGTGCGGACTGTGGTCGTTCCTCGGCGACGCCGCGGAGGTGACCGCCAGCCAATCCCGGCAGGCCGTGCTCGAGGCCATGAGGGAGGCCGGTGAAGCAATCAGCGTGCAGAGGATCGCGGACGCCACCGGCTCGAAGCACGAGAACGTGAAGAAGCTGGTGCAGCGCCTCGTGACCGAGGGGAGGGTCCTCAGGTTCGGGCGCGGCTCCTACGCCTTGGCCTCAGACACAACATCCCCCACGTCCCCTATATCCCCAATATCCCCCACGTCCCCTATGTCCCCACAGAGAGGCGGAGAGGGATACGGGGACGTGGCGTTCCCCAAGCATGTCCCCGTGGGAAAGCACGCTACCAACAGCATTCCGAACGGTGAAGGGATATGGGGGACACGGGGGACACAGGACCGCGTACCAGGGGAGGACGACGCATGAGCGCTCGTCAGAAGACGTCGAAGCACGGGTTCGACACCCCGACCGCGGACGAACCGCGCAATACCGCTATTTGGGCGATTCAACCCGCAACCGTGCTCAACCGTGCCATTGCGGCAAACCGTCTACACCCCGAGAACCTAGGCGCCGCCGTGCTTTCCAGCCGTGACGGGGCGCGTGACAGCGTCACGGCACGATGTTTACGCTTCGTTCATACCCTCGAAGTCGGCAGGGATGGGGAAGCGACGCACGGTGAAGGACTTGCGGCGCGCACCTTGATCCGCAGCCGAGTTGTCGCGGGACGGCAAGTCCCCCGCCTAACTCGACGGTGTACTGCGCAAGTGCGGCACGAACGGTATGTTACTGCCAACGTGCGGCGTGGGTGCAGGAACGGTGCAACCGGGGTGCAACTGACACAACGAAAGAGGGGGTGCGAATGGAGACTCGCGGACGGAGGCGGCCGGCGGTGCCCGGCCTGGTCGGCCTGGTCGGCGGTGGCGTTGAAATCCACGTCCTCGGCGGCGCTGTGATTCGCGGGGAGCTGGTCAGCGTCACGGGCGACTGGCTGACAGTTGAGAAGGCGGTCGGTGGGCGGCTGGCGTTTGTCCGCGTCGCGGCCGTGGCCAGCGTTCAAGACGAGTGCGCGCCGGGCTTGCGGACCGCCAGCCGGAAGAGCGCCGAGGACGTGCTCGGGGGCGGCGATGAGCTTTGACCGGGGGGCCGATCACCCGCTCTGGCGCATCGCTTGTCGGCGCGGTTGGAGGCGATCAATTAGGCGCGTTCTCGGGGCGGTCCAACTGAATCACGGGGCGGCCGAATCGCAGGCGAAGAAACCCTACTGGAGCGGCGACGGCGGCGCTCGCTTGAAGGCGGAACCGGGGCAGCACTTCGGCATCCGCAAAGAGGCGGTGCGGCAGGCGTCGGAAGTAGGACGCGAGGTGAACGAGCAGCACGAGACGCCGGCCGAGGCCGGCAGGGAGCAAACATCATGAGTGGTCATCACAACAAAGTAGGCCGCGTCTTGCAGCGCCGTCAGTTGCAGGCGGCGAGTGGGGCGCTCGCGCGGTTCGGTGACGATCTCCGCACGTCGGCCAAGTCTGACGGCTGGTCCGTGCGACAGACGATCAACGCGCACCGCGATTCTCTCTCGCTCGCCTTGGCAGCGGTCGGACCGGTCATCGAGGAGCGTCTCGCGGCCGAAGTCGAGGCGGACCGCGAAGCCGAGGCGAACAAGGCCGAGGCGGCGCACTACAGCTCCGCTTCGCACGCTCGTATCGGTGCGGCACCGCAGGCGCGCCCCGAGGCGGCGGCGCTCGAAGGCTTCAAGTCCGAAGTGCGAGACGCGATCAACACGTCGCCGACCTCGCAGGTAGCTCGTGAGCGTGTCGCCGCGATCATCGCGACGGCTCAGGTGAAGCACATCCTTCACGGCAGCGGGAAGTGACGGCGCAAGCGCCAGAAAGAGGTGATTGAGATGACCGACGCGAACGATAAGTACGGCAACGTTTCGAACATTCCCAGCGGTGGCTTGAGCATCAACGAGATTGCGCAGGCCGAGGCGGCACGAGCGCAGGCCGACGCCGAGCGTGCGGCGACCCTGACGGTCGAGACTTCGCAGCGCGCGGGGTACGACCGCCAGCCCTACACGAAGTCTCACGAAGGTGGAAAATGAACGCGCTCGGGAAGCTCCGCGACATGTTCCTCGGTGGCGATGGGCCGGCGCCTGCCGAGGGTGCCGGCCGTCTCGCTCCGGCGCCGGACGCTGGCGCGGTTCCCGCACCGGATGAGGCGACAGCCCGCGAGGCGCTCGCAGCGGCTCAGGGTGTGCTCGCGGACCTCACCGCGAGGCGGGAGAACATGGTCTCGACGATCGCGGGTCTGACTGGCGAACGTTCGCGGCTTTCCCGCCTGCTAGCGGCTGGTGACCTCGACGCCGAGGCCCGCTTCGCCGAAGTCGAGGTAGCGATTCCCACTGCGCAGGCGCGTCTCTCGGGACTTGACGAATTGCTCGGCGAGGCTGAGGCCAGCCGCAAGGCCGCGCAACTTCAGCTCAACGAAGCCGAGCGTCCCCGCCGTGAGGCGGAACGGCGAGCGCGCATTGAAGCGTCGCGTTCCGTGGCGCAAGCGGCGGCCGAGCGCCTCCGCACTGCCTATCGTGAGGCGTGCCGGGCGAGCGGCGAGTTGGCGGTTGCACTCGACGAACTCGACGGGCTCGCGCCTGGGCAGGCGGCGGTAGTCGAAGGCTACCTGGACGGTCCCGGCCTAGACGAATTCGACAAGCTCCTCGCGGCCGGCTGGGTGGTCCGCCCGTCGCGGTGGCTGCCGGCGCGGCGCACGATCTTTGTGCTCTCGGCGCCCGTGGGCAAGTGAGGCGGTATGGCAACGAGACCGTCTGATTTTGCCCTAGGGCGCGTCGAGGCCGTGCTCCCTGGTGATCCCACGGGGGAGCGTCGGAACGCCCGCCAGAGATCAAGCGCTCAATCTCTGGGGGCATCGTGCCCGGTGTGCGGGCGTCCGGTTCCCGGCTCGCAGGTGACGAAGCCGAGGCGCCAGCACGAGCAGTGCTCGCGGTTCAAGTCGCACCTCGCGGCGGCGGTCCGCGAGGCCGTCGCTGTCGCTGCTGGCGGGCAGGAGCAGGCAAGGCGGGTGCGGGCGCTGCTGATCGCGGCTGCGAACCGTTTGCCGGCCGCGTGGTGCCGCCCAAGGGATTCGCGCGGGCGGTTCGTGCCGCGCAGGAATGAGGTGAGGTAATGGCTGACGTTGATCGTGGTGACGGTGGTCGGTGGTTGCCGGGGCGGTCCGCGAATCCGGGCGGCCGTCCCGGCGGCATCGCCGAGGTGAGGCGGTGGGCTCAAAGCGTATGGGACGAACACGGGCGCGAGGCGCTGCTGAAACTCGCGCTCCACGGCAAGCGGGAGGAGATTCGGCTCCGGGCCTGGCAGGAAATCCTCGATCGAGCCTACGGCCGGAGTCCGCAACAGCTGCAGCACGTCGGTGCCGAAGGTGGGCCGCTCGCATTCGAACCGCAAGGCGCGTTGATCGCCCGCTTGACGCAGTTGATCGGTGAGCGGGGCGAGCCGGAGGCGCTGCCGGCCGCCTCGGCGGAGCTGACACCCGGCGAGGACCGGACCCCGTGAGTAGCTCGCTCGCGTCCCGCCTTGCCGCCCTGCCGCCTGAGGAGCGCCAGCGCATCGCGGCGGCGTTGTCGCCAGACGAGCGGGCGGCGTTGGCCTTCACCTGGGAATTCTGGGCTCGGCCCGAGCAGTTGCCGCCGCCGGGCGACTGGACAACGTGGCTCGTGCTCGCTGGCCGCGGGTTCGGCAAGAGTCGCACGGGCGCCGAGTGGACGCGCGCCGAGGTGGAGTCCGGCCGGCGTGGCCGCCTGGCGCTGGTCGCCCGCACCGCGAGCGATGTTCGCGACGTCGTGGTCGAGGGCGAGGCCGGCCTGCTCGCGATCTCTCCGCCGTGGAACCGGCCGGTGTACGAACCGTCGAAACGTCGGCTCACTTGGCTTAGCGGCGCGACCGCGACGGCGTACTCGGCAGACGAGCCGGACTTGCTGAGAGGCCCGGCGCACGACGGCGCGTGGTGCGACGAAATCGCGTCGTGGCGTTTCGCTGAGGCCGCTTGGTCGAACCTAATGTTCGGCCTGCGGCTCGGGACCGATCCCCGCGTAGTCGCCACCACGACGCCGAAGCCGACGGCGTTCCTCAAGCGGTTGATCGCCGATCCGCGCACCCGCGTCACGCGAGGGCGGACCGTCGAAAACGCTGCGAACCTTGCGCCCGGCTTCCTGCAGGCGGTGGTGGGGCGCTACCAGGGCACGCGGCTCGGGCGGCAGGAACTCGACGGCCTGCTGGTCGAAGATGCCGCGGGCAGCCTGTGGAAGCGTGACGAGCTCGACGCGCACCGCGTCGCCGCCGCGCCGGAGTTGGCTCGCGTCGTCGTCGCGGTTGATCCGTCCGGCACGGCGAATGCCGACAGCGACGAATGCGGGGTTGTAGTCGCAGGGCTCGGCGCGGACTCGCACTTCTACGTCTTGGCCGACCACAGCGGCGTAATGAGCCCGGCGGCATGGGGCAAGCTCGCGATCGAGCTCTACCAGACGTTCAAGGCCGACAGGGTTTGTGCCGAAGTCAATTTCGGAGCTGCGATGGTGGCAGAGGTGATCCGCGGCGTTCGCGACGAACACGACAAACCCGTCGGGCAGACCATCCCGTTCAAGGAACTGCATGCCAGCCGTTCGAAATTTGCCCGCGCCGAACCGATCGCGGCGCTTGGCGAGCAAGGCCGCCTCCATCTATGTGGTTCGCTTCCAGAATTGGAAGGCGAATTGACGAGTTGGGAACCGAACAGCGGCATGCGCTCGCCCAACAGGCTGGACGCAATGGTTTGGGGCGTGAGCGAATTGCTCGATAGCGACTCGGACGTTGGCGAGGGCTGGTATCGGTTCGCAGCGCGCGAGATGGGCCGGCCGTGGCCGCCTGAGCCCGCGGCACCTGAGGGGAGTGAAGGCTCATGACGTGCGGGCGGCGCCGCGATCGCCGCTCGCCGGACGCGGAGCGGGAGGTGAGCCCCGCCCTGCGTCGCTTCAAGGGCGTCGCGCGGTCCCTCCTTTCCCGCGCAGCGTCCGGCCGCCCGCACTCGGCGAGGCGGTAGCTGCACCCCCGCCGGCGGCCCGTTCCCGTCGGCGGGGCTTTCGTTCAGGGGCGGCGGGGCTCACTCCTCCCCGCCGCCCCACTATTTCGAGGACCGACAATCGAAAACGGCCGCACGCTGACCCTACGCGTGTGTGGCGCTACTTCCTTTCAGCTCCCCAAGTCAGAAGCAGCCCGACGACCACAACACCAATCCCGAAGAGCTTCCCAAGGTCAGATTCCCAGGCGACGGCCATAGCAAGTACCCCGAAGGCGATCAGCGCAAGACCGAGTAGCTTCTTCATCCTTTCGCGCCTCCTCTGATTTGCTCCGACAGTCTAACAGCCGGGACTTCAGACTGCTGACTTGTAACTAATCTATTGCCTGCGTTTGGTCGCTGAGGCGGTGGCGCTGGCAGGCGCTGGCAGGCGCTGGCGCCTGGCCGCGGGGCGTGAGACCCCCGCACTCCTCCCTTCCCCGTGCCTGATCGCCCGTCCTGGGGCATCCTGGTGCGTCGGTTCGGTCCTAGGAATGAGCGCTACCATGTCCGCGACAAACGGAGGCCGCTATGACCGAGCGGGAGAGACAGGTTGGTATCCTCGTGTCCAACCTGCAGAACGTACTCAGGCAGTGGGAACGCCAAGCGGGACTGAAGCCAATGGCGCTCACCGTCAGGGGGATTGAGCCGGGAGGACCGAAGGCAGGAACCGAGGTAGATTTGCAACCCTGCCCTTCGGACCCCAACCTAACACGTCAGGTCATTGCCGAGATCAAGCAAGTGGTCGCCAAGTGGGAAGCCGATTCCGACTCTGGACTGTGGGTTTACCGGCTCTCGCTGGCATGGAGGGGCGAGCCTCCCGTTTGCGTCCCCGAGGATCTGGACTTTCGCCAAGCGTACTAGAGTTAGGGGGCAAGCTCCAGGTGGCGCGGGCACGAACTGCGGCTCGCGTCGAGCGCGTCGCTGGGGCCACCCTTCTCCTTGCGGGGTCCGGCGGCTCGGCCACCGGACAAGGCTGTGCGCTGTACCCCTCGGTCGTAGCGCCTCTCCCCCATGGGGGGAGACTCTTCCACTCCCCCGCGGGGCGCGCGGCTAGAGTAACCTGTTCAGCGCAGCAAAGGCCGCCTCGAATCTGTCGAGCACGTCGGAAGGGATAGTGGATGACAGCTCCCCTGACTTCTCGGCAAAGTACCTCGCGGGCCTATAGTGGTTGAACACGTGCTGGCCCTTTAACGGATGCTCGGTAAAGTATGCCTCCAGCTTCGCTAGGACGCGCGGGGCCTTGGACCTCAGCTGACTTTCGGCTATCGGCTTGGCAAGGGCAGTCCCGAACTCCGCGTTCAGCAATCGGAGGTAGAAGTCCACGCCAAACATATCTTCGATGTCCGCCTCGGTGGCGTCGGTGAAGTCCGCAAACGTGAGTACGTTCTGCTTCTTCAAAAGCTTCCTCTTATACAGGTTCTCGATGGTCTGGCGCTCCTCCGCCTTGATATCGAGAAGCGTTGCGATCTTGAGGCCCCGCTGCGCACCCAGAAGTGCGACAAAGGTGGGGACCTTCTCCGCTCCACCTACCGGGGTGATCGTCCATTGCGGGCTTAGGGAGGTTCTGCCAAGCGAGCCAAGCACTGCAGACATGACCTGAATGTACAGTAGGTCGGAGGGGCCTTCGACAATTAGGCTGTTGGGGCCTATGAAGAGAGTCTGGTAAATGTCGTATCCGAGTGCGCCTTGGAGTGGGAAGAGGCTCTCCTCTGTGGCATCGAGAACCTCGGTTATGACCTTGGTGCCATCTTCCTCTTTCGAAAGTGGTGTTACCTCATCCATGCTCCTGTCCTGCACTATTCTGACTCGCTCGAAGTGCTTTGGATCGACCATAAAGGGGGAGTGTGTGGTGTAGAGGACTTGGTGTGCCTCCTTGAGCTGCTCCTCAATGTAGCGAAGCAAATCTGCCTGAGCGCGACCATGAAGGAATAGCCCAGGCTCATCGAGCAGCAAGATCAGGGGCTTGCCCATTTGTTGCTGTTGATCGAACCATGCCAGAAAGGAGAAGAACCAAACGAAACCCTTAGAGCGGGTTCCCAAAGTCGTTGACACCATACGTTTGCTGTCGTAAACCTGGCAGAGGATATTGTTGCCCGTTCTTCGTTCCTCCGGATCGCCGGGGCGTGCTTGGCGAACGTCAAATCGCATCTGGACGTGTTTATTCTGCGACCAATACCGAAGCACCTTTTGACTCAGGTGGTTGCTCGCGCCTTCGAGTTTGTTGAGGAGCGTCTGGGTCCGGTTGGGGTTTAGGAGGTCAGGCAGGTCAATACGAGCGAGCGCGACAAGGCCCAAAAGGGGATAGTCGGATCGCCGGAGCGTGCTGTCTGTCTTGCGCTTGATGAGGGCCTCGATGTTCTCGAAGCCACTCATGAGGTTGTATTCGTCAAAATAGAGGAACGTGGGCAAGTGTACCTTAAGGTGAGTTGTGTAGACGTACATCACCAGCCCGCCGGCCTCTTGGTACTTTTTGATTTGTGCGTCGAGGCGAGCGAGGTGTTCCTTCTCCTCTGGATCGGTGCGCTGGGTAGCCGCCTGGGTAATGGCGGTGAGAGTCTTGCAATCGGCTAGGGTCGCGGCGAGGTCATTCGGTAGTTGAGCCTCGGTAAGTGCAGTCCTCACGGCGACGGATTCGTCGAGGTTCAGCCAAACCTTCAGGGCGTTGTCGTAGCCCTTCGACAAAGTGAGTACTTCACGCGTGAGGATGTTTTTGCCAAGGTCGCTTTCTATGGATTCAATCTCGGCGGGGCTGAGCGTGAATTCGGCCTCCACGACGGTTGCCGGTTCCGCGGCCCCCTTTTCGATGGATTGGTTGTAGTCCTCAACGTCGGACCGTGGGTAGTCGTCAGTGACGTCGTACTTGCCGTCCGTGGGGATAAGGGGATTGAGGCGGTAGAGGGCCTGAAGAACGGCCGTCTTGCCGGCCTCGTTCTTTCCAACCAGGCACGTGATGTCCCCCACCTCGAAGCCGTTGCTGTCGCGGATGCACTGGAAGTCGGAGATGCGTACCGAAGAAAGTTTCATGGCCCCATGTCCTCCCAGATTGCGGTTCTCGGTCCCTTGGGATCGGGAGTGGTACTTGTTGGCACGACATTAAGGTTCCCGCTGCGACGATCGAACCCCGTGACGAACCCTGCTATCTTCCACCTGTCGGGTGCGCAAATATTGATTTTGACCTAGTGGAACTATACTCTATACTGATTAGCCCGGCCAAGCTCACTTGCCGGACGGAGCAGGCGCGGTTCGTGGGTTCACAAGTCGGCCCGGTGGCTGGGCGGGTGCGCAGGCGGAAACTGGGCGCGACCGTGACGGGGGTCGCCAGCGACCGCCGGGCGAGGGCAGTTGACGAGCACCTAGTCCGCGGGGGAGGATGGGCGCGTGGACTCGGGAGCGGACGTGAACGATGGGTTGCACTGGGGTTGCACCTGACTCTGGGCCAAAGTCTGCGTCACAGTAAGTCGTGTTGATGGAAATAGTTGGGGCGTCGGCAAATGGATAAGCCACGGGACTTTGGATCCCGCATGTGCAGGTTCGAGTCCTGCCGCCCCAGCCAGATCGCCGTGTGAGGAGCGCATGCACGAGAATCGACCGTTGGT
>JAKALX010000515.1 GCA_021823905.1 Chloroflexota bacterium
CCACGTCGTCCGCTCGCTCCTTCGCTGCGTGCCGTCGCTGACCACCGAGCGCGCCGAGGAGATCATGTTCGAAGCCCACGAGCACGGCCAGGCGACGGTCATCGTCTGCCCGAAGGAAGCCGCCGAGCACTACCGCGAAAAGCTCGAAAGCTGCGGCCTCACCGCAACCATCGAACCGGCGAACTAGCGCGAGGAAGCCCGGACGCCGGTTGCTCTCGCCGTATCCCCGGGCCACCATGACCCCATTCGTCAGTGAGGTGACCGGCGCGTGGAAACTGTTCTCGTTGAGCACGACACCGAGCTGCCCGGTCTCGTCACCGTCACTCTCGACCGGCCGGACAAGCTCAACGCCATCTCGTTCACCATGCACCGCGAGCTCCAGCAGGTCTGCGCCGCTCTCCGAGACGACTTCGAGGCTCGCGTCGTCATCCTCACGGGCGCCGGCCGGGCGTTCTCCGCGGGCGCCGACCTGGGCAGCGCGGGCGCGAAGGACCTCGGCGCCACGCCGTCGGCGCCGGCCACCGTCAACGTTCTCCAGGAGCGCGCCAACGCCACAATCGGCAACCGCACGGCGGCGGCGCTGGAGGGCGTCCCGCAGGTCACGATCGGCGCGGTCAACGGCCTGGCCATTGGCGGCGCCGTCGTCTTCCTCGCCTGCATGGACATCCGCCTCGCCGCCCAGTCGGCGTGGTTCTCGATTCCCGAGGTCGACCTCGACATCCCCATGACCTGGGATTCCCTCCCCCGCTTCGTCCGCGAGCTTGGGCCCGCGCGCACAAAGGAGCTGGTGATGACCTGCGACCGCTTCTCGGCCGAGGATGCCCTGCGCTGGGGATTCCTCAACCACGTCGTCCCCGACGCCGACCTCCTCCCTCGGGCGCGCGAGCTCGCGGCGAAGCTCCTGGCCAAGGACCCGATGTCTCTGGCCATGACGAAGTCGGCGACCAACGCGATCGCCCAGGCGATGGTTCCCACCAGCGTCACGCACAGCGACCCGGACTACCTCGTCCTCGCCCGCCTGCTGAGGGAAGAGCGTGCCCGCCGATCCTGACCTCGCGCCCCGAGAGGCGATCCGCCGCTTGAACAACCGACCCGAGCCGCCTGGAGATCCGCCGATCGCAGCAGAGGAGCCGTCATCATGGGCGCCGGAGCTTGGTGCGCTCTTCGCGTCTCTCACCGCAACGATCCTCGCCGCCATCCTGTGCCCTGATTACCTGTTCTTCTACCTGGCGCCAATCCCGGCAATCGCCTCGGCTGCCGTCTTTGGCGGATTGATAGCCCCCAGGGGGCACCCCGGTTGGTTCGGCCTGTCAGCCTCTCTTGGCTTCGCCGTCCCTTACGCCGTGTTCCTCGCATCGCACGGCGGCGAAGAGGCCCGCGCTTCGCCATACCTGGCACCGGCCTTCGCCATGAATCTCGCGCTTTTTGCCATCGCGACCACTGGCTTCGCGACGCTGGGCACGTGGACGCTGCGCCGATTCCGCAACCCCCGGCCAACGCAGGCCCCCGAATCGCAAATCGTGAATCGTGAATTCCCCCGCGGCTGTCTCGTCTGCCGCCATCACGCTACCCTCGTTTCATGCTCGATCCCTACGCCGTTGACGCCGCCTTCTACGACGCGCTCCATGCCGACTTCCGCGAGGACACCGGCCTCTGGCTCTCGTTCGCGGGCCGCACCGACCGCCCCGTCCTCGAAGTCGGATGCGGCACCGGCCGCGTCTCAATCGAGCTGGCGAAGGCAGGCCACGCCGTTACCGGCATCGACATCTCGCCCTCGATGCTCGCCCGCGCCCGCACGAAAGCCGACGAAACCGGCCTCGAGGTCGAGTGGATCGAGCGCTCGCTGCTCGACGTCGCCTTCGAGGAGGGCCGCTTTGGCTTCGTCCTCCTGCCACAGGACGTCTTCCTCTACTGCCGCGACGGCGAGGAACAGCTCGCCTGGCTCAACGCCATCGCCGAGTGCCTCCACTTCAGTGGCACCCTTGCCATCGACCTGCCCGGGCCGGCCCTCTGGCTCGACCCGGCGACCAGCGGCCAGCCGCTCCTCGTCTTCAGCGGCGAGACGGACGCCGGCGTCGCGTTCGACGCCTGGCACGTCCACGAAGACGACCTCGCCCTCCAGGAGCGCTGGCTGCGCGTGACCTACGAGACGGTGGACGAAGCGGGCCTCGTCCGGCGCTTCCACAGCGAGCACCAGCTTCGCTACGTCTATCGCTTCGAGATTGAATACCTCCTTTCGATGGCGGACCTGGCCCTGGTCGACGTCTACGGCGACTACGACCTGGGTCCGCTCACCAACGACAGCGAGCGCATGGTCGTGATCGCGCGGAGGGCGGAAGGATGACCGTGCGAATCGTCGTCGACGCGATGGGCGGCGACAACGCGCCCGACGAGATCGTCGACGGCGCCCTCATGGCGGCGGGCGGCCTTGGCGTCGAGCTGACGCTCATCGGCCGGAGCGACGTCATCCGGCATGAGCTCCAGGGCACGACCGAAAGCGCCGGCCTGCGCGTCGTCCACGCTCCCGACGTCATCGAAATGGACGAGCACGCCACCGACGCCGTCAAGGCGAAGCCCGAATCGAGCATCGTCGCCGGACTGCGCATGGTGAAGAACGGCGAGGCCGACGCCTTCGTCACCGCCGGCAACACCGGGGCGACCATGGCCGCCGCCATGCTCACCCTTGGCCGCATTCGGGGCATCGGCCGGCCCGCCCTGGCGACGATCTTCCCGACCGGCGAGGACCGCGTCACGATGCTCCTCGACGTCGGCGCGAACGCTGACTGCCGGCCGAT
>JAKALX010000516.1 GCA_021823905.1 Chloroflexota bacterium
GCTTCGGCGTACTGCGGATGCCACGGATGCCGCACCAGAGCAGTCCGATCGACAGCAGCCCCGCGTACGCCGCTGTCTTAGCCGTCTGGACATCGAAACCATGACGGACATTCACGGCGATCAACCGCCGGGCGACCACAAAGTCGAGCGCGAAGAAGGGAATGATGACGAGGTAGAGCACCCCGAACACCACCGCCGCCACGGCCGCCGCACGGACCGTCACACGATGGTCAGCCAGTGAGCCGAGCACCATGAAGAGGGCCACAAAGAGGGAGATCTGCGTGCCGCTGGCCAGCACCATTTGCATCAGCTGATACCGCCACCGGATATCCGAGAAACTGGGTGACATCCCTGCCACGAGCGTGTCGATGACCGACGAGACGCCCACCAGGAGCAGCAATCCCAGAGCCGGCGGCAGGAGATCGCGGAGCTTCATACCAACAATTGGGCTTGACGGTGGCATGGTCCTTCCGGGGAGAGCGGGTGAACATGCAGGGTTCTGCGCTGCCATCGCGCGTTGGCGCCGATGGCGAACAGATGGGTCTGGCCCATGACGTACATGGTGCCGTTGGGTCCGGCAGCCACACCCAGGGGGCGCGTGATGTCCCACCGCGAATCCACATAGACGGGGTCGGATTGCAGCAGGCTCTGGACGGGCGCCGGCACCATGGGGCCCGCTATCTTGCTGATCGGCTTGCCCGTCTGCAGATACCGGACGGCGAGGAATGTCGAGGCCGCAATGCCCAGGAGGAGGAGGAGGGCGAGGGCCTTCTTCTTCCGTGAGCCGCTCTTCGTCTCGGGGACGTTCGGTTGCGGATACGGTTCTGCGACGCTGGTCATTGCCCGCCTCCGGGGGTAGCGCTATGCGGATCGGCGACCCCGCCAGTCTGCGTGCTGCCGTGTACGTCGGCGTTGTCCGCGCTGAGGACGCCGAGCCGGATGAGGCCCGCGCGGGCGTTGAAGTCGTTCGGATCGAGGGCACGGGCGGCGTCGTACGCCTTGATGGCGCCGTCCTTCCGCCCGGCCTTCTCGAGGACGAGGCCGAGGCCAACCCAGCCCGGCGTGAACTGCGGCAGGCTCTCCGTGGCCGCCTCGAGCTCTTTCTGCGCCTTCTTCAGGTCGCCGCGCGAGAACATGGCCATGCCGCGCGCGTAGCGCGCCTCGCTTGCCATCCCCTTGCCGTCGTAGGCAAGGGCCATCTGGTCGTAGGCTTCCGCGAAGTCGGGGACGAAGCGCACCGCCTTGGCGAGCTGGTCGAGGGCGTCGTCGTAGGTGCCCTTCATAACATAGGCGGCGCCAAGCAGCTCCATCGCGTCCGCGTCGGAACGGTCGATGGAGACGGCCGCCTTCAAGCTCTCGATGGCCACGTCGGCGTTGTTCTGGCTGATGGCGATCTGGCCCATGTAGTAATAGGCCGCGCCGACCAGGTCGCCGCGGACGTCCGCGTCCTTCGAGGCGTCGATGACTTTCTGGAAGTTGGCAGCCGCGCCGGCCGGGTCGCCAAGTGCGAGGAGCGAGCGCCCGAGGCCCCACAACGCGACGAGGTTCTTGTCGTCAATGGCGCTGGCCGCCAGGTACTGCTCGACCGACTCCTTGTAGCGCTTGACGCCGTAGTAGAGGTCGGCGAGGGCGAGGCGCGGCCCCAGGAGGCTCGGGTCATCCTTGACGGCCTGCTCCCACTTGGCAATGTCCCTGTCCACGGGGCTGGGGCCGGTGGGGCCGCCCTGGCGGTCGTAGTAGTAGTAGGTGCCGAATCCGACAACGGAGACGACGAGGAGGATGGCAAGCCAGACTATGAGGTGGTTCAGTGTCCTCTCGCCCGGCATGTGCAGGCCCCGCCTCAGTCCAACGATCATTCGCTTCCTCACCTCTTCCCCCTAGGGGAATGCCCAAACTGACCGGGTGTCCTCTCCCAACGTGAAAGCTACCAATTCTCCTCTTCTCCACCCATCCACCACGGGTCATATCTTGGGTAGATGCCGTTCTCGGAGGTACAGGCGCGGCTTCGATAGCGCCAATAGAGGGAACATCAGGTGGACGGCCGGGGATGCAGGATTTGAATCTGCGGGAGCGGTGCCGGCCTAGCCGACGGCGCGCTGCACGACAGACTCTGTCGTGGCGACGGGGGTCGCCGGGGCGTGCCCGGCACTGACGGCGAGGACCTCGTGGATGAGGTCGGGGAGGTCTTCGCTGTGGGGGTGTAAACGCCGCCGGCCCTGGTACACCTTGAGGCCGTTGTCTTGGAGAGAGACAACGACGACCAGGACCGGCGGCAGGGCCTGGATGACTCTGTCGATGGTGTCGGGTTCGGTCCCGTCCTCGACGACAATGGCGTCCGTCCCCGGCGTCATCGCCAACGCGGACTCCGCGGCGTCGCCGCTTTCGAGACAGGCGACATCGAACTGCTCGTCCCTTGAGAGGAGCTGCGCGATCCCACATCCGAAGAGCGGGTGGCTATAGAGCACTGCAACCCGGCGTCTACGCATCGGTCTGCCCTCTTGAGGACAATAGGTGCTGGCGTGGGGAGCGGAGAATCCGCTGGATGGTAGATTTTGCGGCCCGCTGAAGATACATGTCGCGCGTACGAGGGAACGGCGAGGAGCCACGGAGAGCACAACGAGACCGGCCCTCGCGGGCCGGTCCTGGGGCCTGGCTTGTCAATATGGTCGTGTTATGGGGTTGACGCGAAGCCGGCCTGCTTGCCATGACACCCCACGCAGATTCCACGGTTGTCGAGCCGAAGGAGCGAGCTCCGGGCGTTGCCAGTGGGACCCGTTGAGTGGTCAACAGCGTC
>JAKALX010000069.1 GCA_021823905.1 Chloroflexota bacterium
GTGGCCGGGCGGCGACCCAGTCCGGCCAGAACGTGCTCCCTACGGGTCGCGCCTCGGTCTTGCGTCGGCGCTCGGTTACAGCAGCAGCCAGACCAGCAAGGCGACCACGGCAAGCATCGCCAGCGCCGTGCCCGCGCAACTGTTCGCGCAGGACTGGAACGCGGCGCCGAGGGCACTCTGGTTGGTCCCACGCAGACGCTGGCGCATTCGCTCCGCTTCGAGGTCGTTGCAGGCTTCCTGGTTCCGGCGCTGCTCTTCCTGCTTCTCGTCGTAGTCGGACATTCCCCTCAGTCCCCTCAGTCCTCAGTCCGTGGTCCCCAGTCCTCAGTCCCGGGTCAGGGCAGGACGGTCACTTTGATGGCGCCGCTGCGCTTGTCGAGGGCGGTTGCGAACGCTTCGGGGGCCTGGTCGAGCGGGTAGGTGTGCGTGACGAGCGGCGCGACCCTTTCCTGGTGCTTCGCGAGCAGCTCGATCGTCTCTTCGTAGTCGGAGCGCGGGCCGGTGTTGTGGTAGCCGAAGGAGCCGACGATCGTGAGGTCGTGGTAGAAGAGCCGGCCCGTCTGGATCGTCTGCGGCTCGGTGTGGACACCGAGGAGGACGACGGAGCCGCCGCGGTTCACCAGGTCGATCGCCTGCTGGAGGGTCGGGGCCGTGCCACCGACGGTCTCGACCACGAGGTCCCACGTCCCCTGCGCCGCGGCGGAGCCGGGGCCGGTGTCGGCCGGATCAAAGACGTCGGTGGCGCCGAGCCGGCTCGCGGCCTCGGCCTGCTGCGGATAGCGGGCGGTAACGCCGATCCGGCTCGCGCCGGCGTCGTGCGCGATGAGGACCGCGAAGAGCCCGATCGTCCCGGCGCCAAGGACGAGCACGCGCTGCCCGCGGACGATTCCGCCCCGCTTCATCGCGTGGAGGCTGATGGCGCACGGCTCGGAGAGCGCGGCGACCGGCCAGGACATGCCGTCCGGGATGGGATAGAGGTAGGGCGACTGGGCCATGAAGTACTCGCCCATGCCGCCGGGGTACCCCGCGCCAGAGATCCGCAGTTGTGGACAGAGCGTCGTCCGGCCGCCGCGGCAGAACTCGCAGGTTCCGCAGACGCGGCCGGCGAGTACGGCGACGCGCGTTCCGGGAGGCGGCCCCGCGACGCCTGGTCCGAGCGCGACGACTTCGCCCGCGAGCTCGTGGCCCGGGCCGATCCCAGGGATATGCCGCCGCTGCGATTCGCCATGAAACCCATGAAGATCGCTGCCGCAGATTCCCGCCGCACGAATGCGAACGAGCACCTCGGAGGGTCCAGGCGCGGCCACGGGCACGTCCCGGATCCCGATCACGTTATTCTCAACCCAGACGGCACTGCGGCCAGACGACGGGAGCCCCTGCGGCATTAGCTTCACCTCGGGGCGATTATAGGGGGGAGGCGCAGCCGAACATCCGGTACCTGCCGTCATACCAGTCTCGAATGCACGCTCACACTTCCTAGTTGTTAGGGTGATGCCTTGTTAGGCGTATTCTATGAACCATATAGTGGACATGTATATGCACATTCTGGATTGAGGGGGATGGCCGAATGTACGACGCGATCATTGTCGGCGCCCGTTGCGGCGGTTCGCCGACGGCGATGAACCTGGCGCGCAGGCAACATCGCGTGCTGGTCGTCGATCGGGCGACCTTTCCACGTGACACCCTTTCCACTCACGCGCTCACTGGCGACGCCGCCGACCGACTCAAAGCCTGGGGGCTCCTCGATCGTGTTGTTGCCGCCGACGGCCGTGGGGTGACAGATCATGCCGCGTACCACTGCGCCGGTCGTGAGTTCCGCATCCCGGGTTTGTTCCTGGCACCGCGGCGCACGGTCCTCGACAAGATCCTCGTCGACGCGGCGCGGGCGTCTGGCGCGGAGGTTCGAGAAGGATGCTCGGTGATCGGTCTGCTTCGCGATCCATCCGGGCGCGTCACAGGCGTGACGCTCCAACGCGATGGCAGTCTCTCAACCGAGGAGGCGCGAGTTGTCGTCGGCGCCGACGGGAGGAACTCTTTCGTGGCGCGCGAGGTCGGCGCCGAGGTCTACAACGAGAAGCCGCCCATGGCGTGTGCGTACTACTCGTATTTCGAGAACTTCCCCATCTCGACCGTAGAGGTTCACTACGCCCCAGGCACCGCCTGCATCTGTCTTCCCACCAGCAACGGTCAGGCGTGCCTGGCGGTCATGCGTCACCGGGATCAGTTTCAGGTATTTCGCGCGGACATTGATGGTGGTTTCCAGCGGGCCTTCGAGCAGGTCGGGTTGGCTGACCGCTATGCCTCCGCCAGGCGCGCCGAGGAATGGCGCGGCGCCGCCGACCTGCCGAATTACTATCGGAAGCCGTTCGGCCCTGGCTGGACACTGGTCGGTGACGCCGGATTCCTCAAAGATCCGGTGCTCGGGCAAGGCGTGAATGACGCCTTCCGCGATGCGGATCTCTTGAGCAGCGCGCTGGACTCCGTGTTCCGGGGAGAGCAGGACTTCGACACGGCGCTCTCGAACTATCAGCAGGAGCGCGACCGGGTCAGCGGTTCTACGTATGCACTCACCCACGAGCTTTCGAAGCTGCAGGTAACCCCCGAACACCTGGAGAGTCTTCAGGCCGCCGCGGAAGCCCGGATCAAGCGGGTCCAGGCGGCGGCAGCGAGCGCACGCAAGGAGCCAGCCGAGGCGTAGAGCCAGCACCGCGGGGCGGGTCCGCATATGCCTCGATTGACCACGCCAATACCAGCCATGGAATCCCCCCGTCTGGGCTGATAGACTCCCCGGATTCGTGGAGGGGAACCAGATGCAAGACAGGTTGCGAGCGTATCTCGAGCGCCAGTGGCCGGACGCCGACCAGATCGAGATCGAGAGCTTCGCGGTCATCGCGGGGGGCTACTCGGAGGAGACCTACCGGTTCGACGTGCACGTTCATCGGAGCGGCAAGCGGCAGATACACCCCATGATCCTCCGTAAGGATCCACCGCCCGCCGTCAACATCCTGCCGACGAGCCGCCAGGTGGAGCACGAGCTGCTGCGGGCCGTTGCGCGCGAAACGCGCATCCCGGTCGCGACGAGCCACTTCGCCGAGATGGACCCGGCGACGTTCGGCGAGCCCGCGATGCTGATGGAGCGCGTCCGCGGCAGCGGCGAGCCGTCGGCCCTGTTCAACGGCGGGGCGAGCGCTGACCAGGCGGAGAGCGTCGCCACGCACCTCTGCGAATTGCTCGCCGAGTTGCACATGACCGAGCCACGGAAGCTCAACCCAAACGGCAATCTCAGCGATCCGCGTGGCATCGGCCTCGACGTTTCGACCTGGGATTCCTACATGGACGGGATGCTCGACTACTACGTCGCCAACTATCCCAGGCTCGCGTTCGATCCCGTGCCGATCTACTACGACAGCTTCCTCTGGATGCGGCGGAACAAGCCGCGGCCGTTGCAGCTCGCGCTCGTCCACGGCGACTTCAACCCGTCGAACTTCCTCTACGAGAACGGCCGGATCACGGCGCTCATCGACTGGGAGAACGCCCACATCGGCGACCCGCGCGAGGATCTCGGCTGGCTCAAGCAGATGGACATGCTTTCGGCGACCGATCTCTTCGGCTCGGTGAAGGCCGACGGCGGCTTCCTCGGCCACTACAACCGGCTGACAGGGTTCAATGTCACACCCGAAGAGGTTGAGTATTTTCGCGTCTTCACGGCGGCGAACATCGGCACTCCGGTCGTTTCGGCGCTGAAGCGGCGGCTCGACCGCGAGCACGAGGAGATCATCCAGCTCTACGTGTTCCTGCCAGTCGTCGCCTCGCTGGCCTCGTTCCCGCAACTGCTGAACTACCCGATGTTCAGCGCCCACGCCGTGACGGAGGAAGCCTGATGTACACGACGCCGAGTGTGGCGGACATGATCGACGGGGTGATCGCGAGCCTGATGCGCGACGTGATGCCGGAGCTGACCAGCCAGAAGGCCGTCGTCGCGCTCGTCATGGCCAAGTCGTTGCTCGAAGGGATCAAGCAGCGCGTGCCGCTGGAGCAGCAGCTCATGGCCAGCGAGCACAACCAGATGACAGCCCTGTACCGTCAGATGGCGCGTATCGTCGATTCCTTTCCCGGCGACGCCGCCGAGCGGATCCGCGAGCGAGCCGCGACCCTCGGCGCCCTGGCGGACTTGCCCGTGATCCCCAACTTCGACGACCTGACCGCCGCCTATCGCACCCTCAGCCAGGGGCTGGTGGAGACGCTGGAAGACCTCGACGCACTCATCCGCGGCGGCAGCGCGGAGGCCGAGGAGGCGTTGCAGGAGATGCGCACCTACCTTGGGCCGCGAACGATTTCGGAGTTCACCACCTACTTCGTGGGCGCCGGGATGGCCGGCCGGGGGTAGGGGCTAGACGCGCGCGGCCAGCTCCTCGGCGATTACGTCGCCGATGATCCTCAGCGCGCGGTCGATCGTTTCCGGGCCGGCGGCGGTGAAGTTCATGCGCATGGTCGAGATGCCGTCTTCCTGGTGCACGTAGAAGAACTTGCCGGGCACGAAAGCCACGCCGCGCTCGACGACGCGCGGGTAGAGGCGCTCGGTGTCGATGCCCGCGGTCCCGCGCACCCAGACGAACATCCCGCCTTCGGGCCGCGTCCAGCGGAAGTCTTCGGGCAGGTGCCGTTCGAGCGCGGCGAGCATCGCCTGCTGGCGTGGCCGATAGATCTCCAGAATGCGCGGCAGCTGCCGTTCGAGGTACCCGCCGCCGACGTACTCGGCCGAGAGCGCCTGCGCGAGCGTGCTCGTATGCAGATCCACCCCCTGGCGCGCGATGGCCATCCAGCGTCGCGTGTCGTCGGGCGCCACGCAGAAGCCGACTCGCAGCCCTGGCGCGAACGTCTTGGAAAGCGTGCTGGAATAGACAACGTGCTCCGGCGCCAGCGACTTGATCGGGGGAACACGCTCGCCGGCGTAGCGCAGGTCGCTATAAGGGTCGTCTTCGAGCAGTAACGCGTCCCGGCGAACCAGGATCTCGGCCACCTGCCTGCGCCTGGCGAGCGAGAGCGTCCGGCCCGTGGGGTTCTGGAAGGTCGGCACCAGGTAGACGAACTTCACGGGCTCGGTCGCGAGCGCGTGGTCCAACGACTCCGGGATGAGGCCGTCGTCGTCAGTTTCGAGCTCGACGTAGCGGGGCTCGTAGGGATTGAACGCCTGGAGCGCGCCAAGGTAGGTCGGCGCCTCGACGGCGACAACGTCGCCGGGGGAAACGAAGATCTTGCCAACGGTGTCGAGGATGCCCTGCGAACCGCTGAAGACCAGGATCTCATCGGGCTTCGCCGTGACGCCGCGCGCCGCGAGGTGGGGGACCAGCGCTTCCCGGAGTGGTGCGAAGCCTTCGCTCGCGTCGTACTGCAGCGCCTGCGCCCCGTATTTCGCCAGCACGGCGCCCGTCAGCTCTTCCATGATTTCGATCGGGAAGCTTTCGGCGGCGGGTAGCCCACCAGCCAGGGAAACGACGCCCGGCGACGACGCGACCTTGAGGATCTCGCGGATGGCGCTCGCGGTCATGCGCTGCGTGCGGCCGGCCAACCTCTCTTCGAAGTTCATGCGCCTGCCCAGGTGACGTCGCCCTTCAGCTCCGCGGGGATCGGCTTCCCCAGGAATGCGGCAGCCTCGGCCTTGCTCGCGCCGATCGTCGTGCGGTCGCCGTGGCCCGGGTAGATGACCGTGTCGTCGGGGAGCGTGTGGAGGTGCGCCGTGATCGACGCGATCTCCTGGCGCAGCGCCTCATTCGAGGCCGTGCGCCCCGGTCCGCCGGGGAAGAGCGTATCGCCGACGAATGCGTGCTTGCCGACCAGGTACGTTGTGCTGCCGGGTGTGTGACCAGGAACGCTCAGCGCGCGCAGGACCAGGTTGCCGACCTTGATCTCGTCGCCGTGAGCGACACTGCCGTCGGCGTCGCCGTCCTTGAGCCATGGCTCCTTCGGATCGGCGAGGAGCTTGCAGCCGAAATGCGCTTTCAGCTCCGAAAGCCCGGCGGTGTGATCGCCGTGGGAGTGGGTCAACAGAATGCGTGACGGGCGTACGCCCGCGCCCTCGGCGGCGGCGATGCTGACCTCGGGCTCGCCGGGGGCGTCGATGAAGACGGCCTCGTTGGTCGCGCAGTCGATGACGACGTAGACGTTGTTGCCGAAGTTCCCGGCGGGGCCGGCGGCCACGATCTCCAGGTTGCCGTCGCGAATCGTCTCCATGGCGCTTTCCTCAGGTGGGATTGCGCCAAGCGTAACGAAGCGCAGCCGGAACGGGTAGCGCCCTACGCAGCGGCGATCGGCGACGTGCAGAACATGCAGCGCCGCGCATCAACGGGGACCTCTCCGAGGCACTCCGGGCACTTCCTGGTCGTCGGGTCGGCCGGCGGCTCTTTCCGCGACCGCGCGATGAGCACGTTCATCGGCTGTACGACGAAGAAGAAGACGACGGCCGCGACCGCGACGAACGCGACCACCGCGTTGACGAAATCCCCGTAGAGGAACTGGCTGTCGTGGATCGTGAATGTCAGCGCCGAGAAGTCCTGTTTGCCGAAGATCGCCGCGATCAGCGGCGTGATCAGGTCTTTGACGGCGGCGTTGACGACCGCAACAAACGACGCGCCAATCACGACGGCGACCGCGAGGTCGATGACGTTGCCCCTCAGGAGGAACTTCTTGAATTCCTGCAACACCGCACGCTCCTTCGCGCAAAAGCTGGCGCGATTGTAGCGAGCGCGCGGCCGTGCCGCTGGAGCGCCGATGAGCGGTTCGTCAGGGGCAGTTGACGCCGGGTTGTTAGCCCTCGGCCGCCAGGTACGGCAGCAGCGCCCTTCGGCCGACACCCGTGCCGGGGCAGCTGTAGCTCGTGTCAAAGTGCTCCGAGACGTACTGGACCAGAACCACGCGGCCCCCGCCGAACGCGTACTTCGGGTCGCACCGGGTCGTCGCCTCGAGAAGGTCCGCCGCGCCCGCGGTCCAGTTCATCAGACCTGGAGCGAAGCCGCCGGCGATCCGGCTCCACTGGGAGGGAGTGGAGTAGATACCAACCACATGGTGGGTTGACTGGAGGTAGTCGATGGCGCCGCCGATGGCCCGCTCGTTCAAGAACCGCTGATCGCTCCATGCGTTCCCGGTTTCGACGTCGAGCCACCAGTACATGGGATCGACGCCCTGGCTCCGCGCGAACTGGTGAGAGAAGGCGGCGCCTTCGTAGCCGTACATGTAGGCCTGGCAGGGAATGTCGGTTTTGGCGCAAACGGTGCTCGCCGAAGTCCAGTCCTTCGGCAGCCCATTAACGTTGAGGTAGACTTGCGGCGCGGTGCGGCCCTGGCCGGCATAGCGAAACATCTCTGCGAGGCAGTCGTTCTTCGTGAACATCTTGCCGCCGTTGACGCCGATGACCGCGAAATTGATCGGGCCCTCGGGGCGCTCGTGGTTCGCACACTGCGGCCAGCTGATGTCCCAGCCCGTCATCCCGGCGATCGGGTAGGTAAACTCGGGCGTGCTGACGTCTGCGGCCACCAGTCGCTCGTCTGGCTCCGGCTGACGGGCGGACGCTTGTCCCGTGCTCGACGAGGCTGCGATCAGCGCAGCGGCGATCAGTGCGAGCGCGGCCCAGCGTGATCGGCCGCCGCTCCGCAGGCATTTCGGAAGCATTGCGAGCAGGCTGCCATGTGTATCAGGTTTCTGTCTATCGGGAGAAAAGGAAGGGATCCCTCGCGCGCGAACAACGCGCGTCTTACGCCGGCTACCTGCACGCTCGGATGGCGACGATCGACGCGGAAGCCGGCTCGCAGGGGCACGCGTTACCAGGCGGTCAGCAGGCCGGGGATCGCCGCGCTCGTGATCCGTTCGTCGCGGGTGGCGAGCGGCGCTCCGAGTTCGAGCGCGGTGGCGACGATGAGGCGGTCGGCTGGGTCTCCGTGGAGTTGGGGTCCGATCATCCCCGCACGGATGCCAATTCCTGGCGTAAGGGGCCACAACCGCGTTCGGCTGTGCGCAAGCGCGATCCGCACGAAGAGATCGAGATCCTGATCAGCGGGAAGTTGCAGCCGCTGTTTCCTGACGAGCATCGCCACTTCCCAGATCACGATCGAGGGGAGCACGAGCTGGTCAGCCTGGTCGAGAAGCTCCGCAACGTGCGGCGAGAGCTCGGGTGACCGCCGCAGCCACCAGATCCAGGCATGAGTGTCGAGAACGATCACGGGTCACCGTCAGACCAGTCAGCCACGGGTGAGATGACGTCGCCAACTCCGACAAGCATTTGGCCCGCCATATCGCGCAGATCCTCGTCCGAAAGCGACCGAACGACCACGCTGCCGGCACTCTGCCGAATCACCAGTTCCTCGCCGGTCTCCGTGACCTCGTCGATGAGCTCGAGGCAGCGCGCTGCGAACTCCTCCGCCGTGATTTCCCGCACCGGACGCTTGCTGATCACGTTCAGAGCATCGAACGGCGGGGCCGCCCGCGTCAATGCGTCGTCGAAGCGGCGAGCGTCGTCCCGGCGAAGCTTCGTTACCAGGCGGTCACAAGGCCGGGGATCGCCGCGCTCGTGATCCGTTCGTCGCGGGTGGCGAGCGGCGCTCCGAGTTCGAGCGCGGTGGCGACGATGAGGCGGTCGGCGGGGTCGCCGTGGAACGAGGGCGGCAAGGTCGCGGTCCGGGCCGCGATCTCAGGCGTGATCGGCTGAAGCCGCACGCCCTCCCATCCGAGACCCGAACGCAGGAAGGCGAGCAGCTCCCGATCGAGGGCAAGCCGGCCCTTCGCCACCAGCATCGCCAACTCCCAGAGGACAATCCCGGGGACGACAACATCCGTGTCGCGTTCGAGCAGTGCGGCTGCGCGGGCCGACAGCCGGCCGTCGTCGGTGAGCCACCAGAGCCAGGTGTGGGTGTCCAGGACGATCACGCCTTCGCGTCCCGCTCGGCTTCCCACTCGTCCCCGATCGGCGACTCAACGTCGCCCATGAACGTCACCATCTCCCGCAGACTGGGCCGGTTGAGGCTCGGCGCGGGCACGATGACCACCGAACGAGCGTTGTGACGCACTGTCAGCTCTTCGCCGGTCTCGGCAACCTCGTCGATAAGCTCGAGGCAGCGCGCCGCGAACTCCTCCGCCGCGATTTCTCGAACCGGACGCTTGCTGATCACGCTCAGAGCATCGGCCGGCGGGCCCGCCGGCGTCAATGCATGTTGGGCGGGCAGGCCAGGTGACTTCACGCCGCGTCGATGCGAATGGTCTCCCGCAGCGCGCCCTCGTGCAGCTTCGCCGCGTCAGCCCGCTTCAAGTCGAGGATGTCGCGGAGCGCTTCCACGAGGCTGTCCCGCGCTTCGTCGAGTGTGCGCTCCTGTGCGAAGGCGCCGCCAACCTCCTCGACCCAGCCGATCCACCAATCGCCGTCCTGCTTGAACACTGCCGTGAACTCGCGCATCGCCAGCTCCTCGCTACACATGATACGCCGCGCCGCCTGCGTCAATGTGTCGTCGAAGCGGCGAGCGTCGTCCCGGCGGGCATCTCGTTCTGCGCGTGCAGGTCGGCGCCCTGCTGGAAGAGCGGGGTCGCGGCTTTGTCGGCCGCCTTGAACAGCGGCTGCGGGTACATGCCGATGAAGAGCACGCCTACCGCCAGCGCCGCGCCCATCGCCCAGAGCACGGGGCTCACCTTCCAGCGCGTCGCGCCCTCGGGCGGATCGAAGAGGTACATCTGGCGGATGACCATGAGGTAGTAGTAGAGGCTGATGAAGCTGTTGAGCACCGCCAGGCCGATGACCCAGTAGAGCTCGGTCCGCGTCGCCGACTGGAACATGAAGAGCTTGGTCGCGAAGCCGGCGAAGAACGGCAGACCGGCGAACGAGAAGAGCGCGACGGTGATCACGAGCGCCAGGAACGGCTGCGTCTCGGCGAGCCCTCGGAGGCCGACGATCGTGTCGTCGTTCGTGCGATTGTAGTGGGCGGTCAGGGCCACGAAGAGGAGCAGCGTGGAGACGATGTAGCCCGTGATGTGGAGGATCAGGGCGGCGGACGCGTCGCGGCCGAACGCGGCGTCGCCGTAGCCGATGGCGGCGATGACGACGAGCATGTAGCCCACCTGGCCGATGGAGCTGTAGGCGACGAGGCGTTTCAGGTTCTTCTGCTGGATGGCGACGAGGTTGCCGCCGGTCATCGTCGCGGCGGCGATGATCGCCACCGCCCAGCTCCACTCGGAGCCGCCGCCGTTGCCGGCGAAGGCGCCGCTGAAGAGCCGCAGGATGAGGGCGAAGCCGCCGAGCTTCGAAGCCGTCGAGAGGAAGGCGGTGATCGGCAGCGGCGCGCCTTCGTAGGCGTCGGGCGCCCACATGTGGAACGGTACGGCCGAAACCTTGAAACCGACGCCCGCGAGGATCAGCATGAAGCCGACCACGGTGGCGGCGTCGGTCGTGCTCGCCCGTGTCGAAAGGGCGGTGGCAATGCCGTCGTAGGTCGTGGTCCCGGTGACGCCGTAGATGAGGCTCATGCCGTAGAGGAACATCGCGCTGGAAAACGCGCCCAGGAGGATGTACTTGAGGCTCGCCTCGCTGCTGAGATTGTCGCGCTTGAGGAAGCCGACGAGGATGTAGAGGCAGAAGCTGAGGAGTTCGAGCGAGATGTAGGCGGTGATCAGCTCGCGGGCGGCGGCCATGTAGACGAGCCCGCAGCCGGCCACCAGGAGCAGGCCGTAGTACTCCGCCGCCGTCTTCGTTCGCTCGCGAAGATAGCTGGCCGACATCAGCGAGACGACGAAGACGATGCCCGCGCCGAGGACGCGCATATAGGTCGTGAAGTTGTCGAGCTGGATAAGTCCCTGATAGCTGTTCGGGTCCTTGCCGAGGAAGAAGAGCGCCGAGACGCCCCAGGCGAGCGCGCCGAGGGCCGTCAGGTAGGCGAGGTAATCCTTGCGGATGGCGGGCCGGAAGAGCTCGATGGCGATGACGAGCACGGCGAAGCCGCCGGCGATGTATTCGGGGATGAAGACTGTGTAGTCGCGCATCTTAGCCCGTCACCCCCGGCAGCAGCGTCACGGTCGCGCCGATGCGGTCAATGAATGGCGCCCACCAGACTCCCATGAAGACCATCGCGCCAATGAGGAGGCCGGCCGACGACATCTCGATCGGCGTCATGTCCTTGAGCGCCGACCAGCGAGCGTTGAACGGTCCGAAAAACACCTGGCCGAAGAGCCGCAGCATGTAGGCAGCGGCAAGAGCCGCCGCGAAGATCGCCAGCCCGCCGAACAGCGGGTAGGTGCGGAACGTGCCGACGAAGATATGGAACTCGGCGGTGAAGCCCGAGAGCGCCGGGAGGCCGACGTTCGCCAACCCCGCGAGCGTGTAACAGATCACCCAGATGGGCATCACCTTCGCGATCCCGCCGAAATCGCGGAGGTCGCGCGTGTGCGCCTGGTCGTAAAGCGCGCCAATCAGGAGGAAGACGAGAGCCGTCATGACTCCGTGGCTGAACATCTGGAGGACCGCGCCGGTGATGCCGATCTGGTTCATGGTCGCCAGGCCCATGAGCACGTAGCCCATGTGGGAGACCGAGCTGTAGCCCGAGATGAGCTTGAAGTCGCGCTGGGTGAGCGCCGCCGAAGCGCCGTAGACCGCGCCGACAGTGCCAAGGACCATGAGGCCCGGCATCCAGAAGTCCGCGCCCTCGGGCAGGAGCTGGATGCCAAGGCGGATGATGCCAAAGGCGCCCAACTTCATCAGGACGCCCGCGTGCACCATCGAGACGGCGGTCGGGGCCGACATGTGGCCGTCCGGCGACCATGTGTGCAGCGGCCAGAGCGCCGCGAGCACGCCGCAGCCGATGACCATGAACGGGAACACCGTCTTCTGGAAGGTCGGGCTCAGCGTTCCGTCGCGGCCCGCCTGCCAGAGCTGCTGCATGTCGAACGTGCGCAACCCGGCTTCGTGGAAGACGGCGAAGATGCCGATCCAGATGAGTACCGACCCACCCACCAGCATCAGGGTCAGCTTCATCGCGCCGTACTCTTTGCGCGTGGAGCCCCAGACGCCGATCAACAGGTAGAGCGGCATGACCGCGAGTTCGTAGAAGAAGAACCAGAAGAAGAGGTCGAGCGAGAAGAACGTCCCGTACACGCCCGTGATGAGCGTGAAGTAGAGGATGAAGAAGTCCTTCGTGCGGTAGTCGATCTTCCACGACACCAGCGTCCCGGCGAAGGCGACGACGCCGGTGAGCAGCGCCATCGTCGCCGAGATGCCGTCGACG
>JAKALX010000070.1 GCA_021823905.1 Chloroflexota bacterium
CCGCCTGCTGCGACGCGACCTTGCGATGCCGATCCTGATGCTGACGGCCCTCGGCGGCGAAACGGATCGCGTTGTGGGGCTCGATACCGGCGCCGACGACTACATGGCCAAGCCGTTCGGGATGCGGGAGCTGCTGGCTCGCATCCGCGCCTTGCTGCGCCGTGCCGCTCCACCGGCCGCGCCCGAGCCGTCGCAACCGCCCGTCGCTTCCGGCGACCTGGTGGCCAACCCGGAGCGGCGCGAAGTGCGGAGGAGCCGCAAAGTCCTCGCCCTCAAGCCGAAAGAGTATGACCTGCTGCTATTCTTCCTCCAGCACCGCGGGCGCCTGTTCTCGCGCGAGCAACTCTTGGACGAGGTGTGGGGCTACGATTTCGGCGGCGGCTCTCGAACGGTGGACGTCCACGTACGCTGGCTTCGGCAGAAGATCGAGGCCGACCCGGCGAACCCTGTCCGCCTTCGCACGGTCCGAGGGAGCGGCTACCTGTTCGAAGGCTGACGCACCGTGAGCCGCGATGTCGCTCTGCGCGGATTGCTGATCGGCGCGCTCGCCGGCATCGCCGGATTCGTCGCCGGGGCGCTGGTCAGCGGCTCCGAGAGCAGCGTCGTCCTCCTCTGCGCCGTGGGAGCAGCCGTCCTCGGTGGCGCTGGCGGCTACGCCGTGCTCTACCGCTCCGCGCGGGCGATCCATGCCGTGAGTTTGGCCGCCGATCGCGTGGCCGAAGGCGAGCTGGAGCAGCGAGTGCACGATGCGCCCGGACCCGTCGGCGAACTCACGCACGCCTTCAACACCATGGCAGGCCGCGTGCAGCACCTGATCGACGGCATCGCCGCCGAGGAGGCGCGGCTCGAGGCCGTGTTCGACGCCTCGACCGACGCGATGGTCGCCGTCGCCCGCGACACGTCCGTACGCTTCCTCAACCCGGCGGCGGTCGGCATCTTCGGCGGCGACATGAGCAGCGCCATCGGCCGGCCGTTCATCGAGACAGCGCGCGACTTCGAGCTCGACGCCATCGTCCGCCGGGCCATTGCCTCCCCGGAGCGAGGCGAGACGACGGTCATCACGTTCGGCCCGCGCCGCATCCCGCTCCGCGCCTCGGCGGCGCCCATTCCGAACGGCGGCGACTGGGCCGTGCTCCTCATGCTCACCGACCTCACCGAGGTCCAGCGGATCGACCAGGTGCGCCGTGACTTCGTCAGCAACGTTTCGCACGAGCTGCGCACACCGCTCTCGTCCATCCGGGCGCTCGTCGAAACACTCGAAGAGGGCGGCGTCGACAACCAGGCCGACGAGCAGGAGTTCCTGCGCCGCATCCACCAGCAGACCGACAGGCTGACGTCCCTCGTGAACGAGCTGCTCGACCTTTCGCGGATCGAATCCGGGGCGATCGATCTCCGCCCGGAGCCGTTGCAGCTCGGCGCGCTCGTCGCCGAGGCAGCCGGGCTGCTGGGGACGCGGGCAGAGGCCCAGGGAGTCACCGTCCGCTGTCCGAAACCCGAAGACGGCCCCGTGGAAGCAGATCGCGCGTCGATTCTCCGGGTCGTCACCAACCTCCTGGACAACGCGATCAAGTACAGCCCCCGAGGCAGCGCCGTGAGCGTGGCGATCGAGGACGAGGGCGACCTCGCCGCACTCACCGTTCGCGACCAGGGCGAGGGCATCCCCCCACAGGATCTGCCGCGGGTGTTCGAGCGCTTCTACAAAGGCGAGAGCGCGCGCTCGACCCTTGGCGCCGGCCTGGGCCTGGCGATCGTGAAGCACCTGGTGCGCGCACACGGCGGCACGGTCACGGCCGCGAGCGAACCCGGCGAAGGCGCTTCGTTCACCGTCCGCCTGCCAAAGCGTTACGTCGGCCGCCGGTAGCCGCGGCCCACCGTGGCCGCATCGAACCGCCCGGGACGTCCGGTTTGGACCGCCCCCGCCGCAAGGCAATCGACTACGACCCATCCCATCTCTGGCCGGTGGGTGGGCGGTAGGCCGCGAGACGGGTTATCGTTGGCCCATGAAATTCCGCATCGTTCTCGCAATGGCCGTCGCGATCACGTCGGCAGCGTTCGTTGCATGCAATGGCGACGACAAGTCCGCCCAGCCCACGCCGGCGGCGGCAACTACAACTTCGGCCGCCGCCACTACGACGAAGCGCGCCGGCGCGTCCGCGGCCGCGACCCCGGCCGACGGTACCGTCGATCCCCTCGGCGGCGGCCAGACTACGCCCTGGACCGTGAAGCCGCCGAAAGAGCCGGTCACCGGTGTTGTGATCGTGAAGGATCTGCGCATGGGCGTGCATCCCGAGCTCGGCGGCTGGGAGCGCATCGTCTTCGAGTTCAGCGGCGACGCCTGGCCGCCCGGGACGGTCCAGTACGTCGGTAAGGCTGTTTCCTGCGGCAGCGGCCAAGCCGTCACCGGCTTGAAGGGCAGCACGATCCTCGAGGTCGCGTTCACCAGCGCCCAGGCCCACGACAACGCCGGCAAGGCGACGATCCCGGCGACGATCACGGGACCCGGCAAGACGGTGGTCAACGGTATCCAGTCGTGCGACTTCGAAGGGCACGTCACCTGGGACTTCGGCCTGACCGGCAAGCAGAACTTCAAGGTCTCGACGTTGCCAAACCCGCCGCGCGTGGTGATCGACGTCAAGCAGTAGCGCGAGCGGCAGAATACGGCCTTGTGCAACCGTTAGGTTGCATGATCGAAGCGCGCCCGGTATTGTGCAACCGGGAGGTTGGACAATGAGCACCGATCGCATCGAGAAGAGCCTCATCCTGCGCGTACCCCGTTCGCGGGCGTGGCGCGCCATCGCCACGGCGGAGGAGTTCGGCGCCTGGTTCGGCGTCAGGTTCGATGAGCCGTTCGTCCCGGGGGCGACCATCACGGGGCGCATCGTTGAGCCGCCGGGATACGAGGACTTCCCCTGGAATATCACCATCGAAGAGGTGACGCCGGAGTCGCTGTTCTCGTTCCGCTGGCACCCCTACGCGATCGACCCGGCGGTCGATTACTCGACCGAGCCAACGACCCTCGTCGAGTTCCGGCTGGCCGACGCCCCGGAAGGCACGCTCCTCACGGTGACCGAATCGGGATTCGACAACATCCCGCTCGCTCGCCGCGCCGAGGCCTGGCGGATGAATGACCAGGGCTGGGCGATCCAGGTCGAGAACGTCGCACGCTATGTCGCTGGCTAGTGCTGTCCCGCGGCCCGCGGGCGGCGTGGCTCCGCTCTTCTTCGCGCTGGGCGACGAAACGCGGCTCGCGCTCATCGGCCGGCTTGGCGAAGGGAAGCCGCTCTCGATCGCCGAACTCGCCAGCGGGTCGGCGATTACTCGCCAGGCGATCACGAAGCACCTGAACGTCCTTGCCGGCGCCGGTCTCGTCCGTGATCGGCGCCGCGGCAGGGAGCATCTCTGGGAGCTCGAGGTCAGGCGGCTCGATGACGCCCGCGCCTACCTTGCTCAGATTTCGAGGCAGTGGGACGAGGCGCTCGACCGCTTGCAGCAGTTCGTCGAACGGTGAGCGATCGCCCCGGTCCACGCCCGGCCGGCCCCTTTCCTATACTGGCTCTGATGGCGCCACATTTCAGCTTCCGGCCGGCGACTCCTGATGACGCAGTTGCCGTCGCTGCCTTGTACGCGCGGATCGGCACGGATCTTCCCGGCGCACCGCAATCGGCGGGCGAATTCGAACGCCTGGTCCAGACCGGCAACGCCTTTCTCGTGGCCGAGCGCGAAGGTCAGGTGGGTGGCGCCGTTCGCCACCGCCAGGAGGACGGGATCGGCTGGCTCGACCTCCTGGTCTCCGGCGAAACCGGCGCCGGTCCGGCGCTCATCGGGGCGGTCGAGCGCTGGGCCCAGGATGGCGGCCTTCGCCTGCTGCGGATGGCCGTCCTTGATGACTCACGCCTGGCGGAGTGCTTCGCACGCTGGGGCTACCTGCCGATCGCGCGCGGCAAGGGCACGTGGGCCGGCCGCGAGCAACCGCTCCTCACGCTCGAAAAGCGGCTGGCGCTGCTCACCGTTCGCGAGCAGCGGCGCGAGGACGCGGCGGCGATCGGCGAACTCACGAGGCAGGATCCCTGGGTCTTCGAGCAGGGCGCGCGGCCGGGCGTCTTCGTCGCCGCCGACGGCGACCGCGTGGTGGGGACCATCGCCGTGCGCGACGCCGGCGTCGGCCTCGCCCGGATCGACGAGCCGGCGCTGCGCGACGACTATCGCGGGCGCAGCCTGGAGCTCTGGATGATCGAGCGCTGCGTCGTGTACGCCGAGACCCACGGCTTCCACACGGCGGAGATGCCCGCTACCGCCGCGCTGTTGGCATTGCGCCGGCCGCTCGAGGACCGGTTCTGGCAGCTCGAAGGGCAGGTCTTTCTCCGCCGCTTCCGTTCGCCGCAGCCGGAGCAGGAGGAGCGCTGGTAGGCCAGCCCTGGCGCCTGTCCGCGGAGTTGCCCCGAGGCCCGAGCGGTAGCGAGGGCGTGACCGGCCCATTGTTCGCGATCGCCCGCGTCAGCCTCACATTGGCCCGCTTGCTACCGCGCGCGGCTCGGTTCTGGGGAGCAGTCATCCTGACTCGTCGCGCAACTCGTCGAGCATCAGCTCAATGGCTTCGCGCAGACTCTCTCGTGCCTCGTCCAGCGCCCACCCCTGGCCGAACGCCCCCGGGAGCTCTTCTACCCAGCCGATCCACCAGCCGTCCGCCTGCTTGAAGACCGCCGTGAACTCGCGCATCGAACGCCCTCCGCGCATGGATCCTACCACCCTCCTCCGAGGCCTGAGCGGTAGCGAGGGCGTCGCTGTCGCCGCGTCCGCGATCTGTTCGCCGCAATCGGCGCTGGCCCGCTTGCTACCGCGCGCAGCCCGGTTCTGGGGTCGCGGTCACCCTGGTTCGCCGGATACGGAGACGGACGCAAGCTCGCGATTCGCCTGCAAGATGTCGCGGACGGCCTCCTGCAGGCTCTCTCGCGCCTCGTCCAGCGTGCGCTCCTGGGCATTCGCCCCCGGGAGTTCCTCTACCCAGCCGATCCACCAGCCGTCCGCCTGCTTGAAGACCGCCGTGAATTCGCGCATCGAACGCCCTCTGTCGATGGATCCTACCACCCTCCTCCGAGGCCTGAGCGGTAGCGAGGGCGTCGCTGTCGCCGCATCCGCGATCTGTTCGCCGCAATCGGCGCTGGCCCGCTTGCTACAGCGCGCGGCTCGGTTTTGGGGGCGCGGTCACCGAGGGCGTTGCCGCGCGCTGCTCGGTTCTGGGGGCGCGGTCACCCTCGTTCGCCGGACACAAAGAAGGGGCCGGTCAAACCGGCCCCGTCTTCGTGGGGGAACCCGTCCTCTGCTGTTAGCTCCGCGTGCCGGCCGGCTCCAGCGCCCCGGCGCCTACCTTCTCGGTCTCCTTCTCGGTCGAGAAGCGGAAGGCGCCGATGGTAAGAACCGTGAACCCGGTGCCGGTGAGCAACAGGGCCACGCCGACCACGATGGCGAAGGTGCCGACGTTTTCCGCGAAGTAGGCGGTGTTGAGGGCCGTCGTCAGGGCCGTTTCAGTGACCCAGGTGTTGCGCAGGCCGTTCGGGATGGGATTGCCGGCGGCATCCTTGGCGGCGAGGTTCTTGTCGCTCGTGCCCTTCGGATCCTTCGGATCGCTGGCGAGCTGGTAGGAGCCCATCTGGGAGTAGGTCAGGCCGTTGGTCAGCTTGAGCGTGTGCTCGCGCATCACGGCGGCCTGGACGCGGGCGCTGGCGCCGTCGACGACGGGCTTGCCCGGCTCCGCGCTGTCGGCCGCGGTGGTGATGTTCTCCTGGCGGAGCGTGTCGTGGACTTCGTTGATGCCGTTGTAGCCGATGACGATCATCGCGACGCCGAAGCCGACGAGGACGAGGCTCGAGATCAAGCCGCCGATGAAGAAGAGTTTCCGTGGGTGACTGAGCATCTTGCTCTCCTTGTTTTCCGCTGGTTGGCCAGGGGACCGGCTCGTTGCCGGCGCCGCTGTCCATCTCCCCGCGTGATAGTTAATGTGTAACAGCAACCAGTTAGCGCCGAAAGCCCATTGGTCCCGTATTAGGCGGCCATTTGGCCCGAGATGAGGCATACCTAAGTCATCTCTATACCGCTATACTCCCCGCCAATAGGAGGCGCCCATGCCGACCATCCTCGACCCGACCGACGAGCGCGTTCCCGTCCGCCGCGAGCTCGCGCCGCGGCCCGAGGCGATCACGGGCACCGTCGCCCTGCTCGACATCTCCAAGCCGCGCGGCGCTGTGCTCATCGACCGCCTCGAAACGCTCCTGCGCGAACGCCTGCCCGGCGTGTCCTTTCAGCGCTACAGCAAGCCGACATTCACGAAGCCAGCGCCCGAAGACCTTCGCAAACGCATCGCTGAGGAATGCCACTTCGTGGTCGAGGCGCTCGCCGACTGAGGGTCCTGTACAACGTGCAGTGTGCACGACACGACATGGTTCGAAATCCAGGGCCGTCCGGCCGTCTTCGTCGCCTCGTCCGAGTTCGCCGGCGCGGCGGAAGCGCAGTCGCGCGCCCTCGGTTTGCCGCAGGTTCGCCGGGTCTTCGTCCCGCACCCGATCCAGGACGCGACCGACGACGAGATGCGAGCGAAGGCGGACGCGATCGTTGACGCGATCATCGAGGCGCTGGTGGACTGAGCCGGGCGGCGCCCGCCACCCGCTGGGCCCGGGAGCCGGTTGCCGTCGCGTTGCGATCCGGTGGCCAGTTCTAACGGAGTTCCGAGACATGGGCGCTCTTCGGCCGCCTACAATGAATTTGAAGCGTCAGCTACTGGCGCTGCCTTCGAAAACGCAAACCCGGCGAAAGCCGGCGACGCAAAGCCACGGGTCTACCTCCCACAGGACACGACCGCCGGGTTGCCGAACAGGCAAGCTCGCTCTGGAGGCGTCCCGTGGTCACCATCACTGCCCCGCTTCGTGCGTCGAAGGCCGTCCCTCATACCACCGCGGTGAGCGCGGTCGCGGTCTTTCGCGGGCACAGCGCCGACGCCATGTACCCGATCAAGGTGGTGGTCCCCTGGGAGCACCTCAACCACGTCTCGGCGATCTCCATCACGTTCCGCGTGCCGCCGGGCTTCGACGCCGAAGTGGTTCTGGCCGAACCGGCCTACGTGCTCTGCGAGGGCCGGGTGACGGAGGACTCGGCGCTCGACCCATCGGCCGCTCCCCTGGCCGCGGGCGTCGAGGTCCTGGTCAACACCGCGAGCGCGCCGTTCCCGTGCGGCGTCAAGTTCACCGATCGAGCCGGGTCGATGGGCGCCGTGCTGGGCGAGGCAGGAGAAACGCTCACCTTCGAGGCATACTCGCGACTCTTCACCCGCTGAGCGTCGCCGTCCCGCGTTTCAATCAGGGAGCCAGGTGATCTCGAAGGGCCCACCGGTGTCTTTCGCGTCGATGGAAACGACGGCGTGGCCGGCCGCGTGGTCGAAGCGAACGCCGAGCGTCTTCGTGCCGCCGCCGCCCTCCGACGCGACCGTGGTGCCGTCGACCGTGACGGTGACTTCACCCGCGTGCCGTAAGCGGAAAGCCGAGGCGCCGGCTTCGACTTCGAAATCGGCCGTCGCGCGGAGGCTCCAGTGGTCGTCCTTGTAGTCGGGGAAGGGCGCCTTCGGGAACGAGAAGTTGAGGTCAGCGACGAACGCCTGATCGGTAGGCTGCGTAAAGCCGTCCTCGAAGAAGTTGACCGCCCAGCTCGTGGGGGCGCCGAGACGGTGCGGCGGCGCCACGGGCGTGGCCGTGGGCGCTGGCGTGGCGGCTGTGGTCGGCGTCGACGGCTCGCCGAGGCGGACGACGGTTGGATCGGCCCGGGACTCGCTCGCCGCCGGGTCGAGGAACTGCGCGGCGATGACAACGGCGGCAATGAGCGCTCCAAGGGCGACGAACTCGCGGATGCCCAGGCTCTTCACCCCTCCAGTGTGAACGCGCGCCGAAGCGAGAGAAAGAGCGGCGGCAAGGGACGGTTACGGAAGCCGCGCGCCCCAGCCGGGCGGCGTCGCGGCATGCGCGCATGGCCCGATGCTGGCTGTAAAACGTCAGTAAACAGTTCTGGAGAGGGTACGGCAACGGCAATTCCGCCTTGCCTGCATACGTGACCGCTCCTACGCTGCATGAACCGGAGCCTTGAGCTCCCGCTCTTGTGAGGCAGCATGAACCGAGCGTTTGTATTTGGCATGGGCGCGCTGGGCGTCGTGATAGCAGCGCTTCCGGCGGTGGCAATGGCCCAGGACTTCCCGCCGCCGCCGCCCAGCACGTACTACGGCAACGTGCCGAGCGGCATCGCCTCCGGCCAGGGCGTCGTCGCGATCGTGGTCGACGGTGGCCAGTCGACGGCCTGCGGGTCGGGCGCCACGCTGACGGACAGCGTGAGCGGCAAGACGGTCTATGTCGTGGACGTGGTGGCCGACGCGCAGAAGGTTGGTTGCGGGAAGTCTGGCCGCACTGTCATGTTCTACTTCACGGGGGCCGGTGGCGGGCGGATCTCGCTGGACACGCCGGCCGGCTGGTCCGGGCCTGGCCCGGTGAAGGTTGACGTCAATACGGTGAGCGCGCCCCTGCCGCGCCGCGGCTCGGCGCCACAGGTTGCAAGGGACGGCACCTACTAGACTGCATCTGATGCAACGAACGCACAGCGAGCAACGCTCCGGATTCTGGCGGTCACGCCGCCTGTCCGGGATGTTGCTCGCTTCGCTGTTGCTGGCGCTTTCGGCCGTAACGCTGACACGGGCGGACAACCCGCCGGCGCCCGATTTCTACTGGCCCTACGGGCTGGCGCGAGCGAACGGCGCCAGTGTTGATCCGGCGACGCAGACGCTGATCGCGTTCGTGCGGGGCAACTCGTGCGGCGACACGCAGACGAAGGTTGCGCTGGCGGGCCCGAACGTGCCCACGAGCGACATCGGCAACACGGTCTACGTGGTTGACATCGCGGCGAACGGCAGCCTGCCAGGCGAACGGCCCGGGTGCGGGCAGACCGGCGATCCCGTGCTCTTTTACCTTCCCGGCATGCACCGGACCGCGCTGCAACAGCCGCTCTTCCACCAGGGCAACGAGCGCGTGGACCTCGACTTCGACAACCAGCTGCCGTACCAGCGGCGGGCGCCCCAGGTGGCAAGCGACCGGGGGTACTAGACGATAGACGCTGGACGATGGACGGCAGAAGCGAGAGCGTGGGATCGGCAATTGGTTCCATCGGATGGGCGAGAAATGGCACTTTCCGGGGAACCAGACGGGCGGTAGGTTCGGGCAACACCCCACCCGAGGAACGCCGTGACCCAGGTTCCGCCGCTTGATCGAACGCCCGCCGGCGCTTTGCCACCCGACGACGCGCGGGCTGTTCTGCCCGTGACGCTCGAAGGGCGGTTTGTGCGGCTGGAGCCGCTCTCGCTCGATCACGTCGCCAGCCTCGCACGTGCGGTTTCGGGAGCCCGCGAAACGTATCGCTGGACCAACGTACCGCAAGGAGAGGCAGCGGTCCGCGTCTACGTTGAGGCGGCGCTGGACGACCAACTGGCGGGACGGACGCTGCCGTTTGCGACGATCGACAGGGCGGCCGGCCAGACGGTTGGGAGCACGCGGTTCGGAAACATTGAGTACTGGGCCTGGCCGGAAGGGAACCCAAACCAGCGGGGAGCGCACCTGCCAGATGCCGTGGAGATCGGTTGGACCTGGCTGGCACAGGGCGCGCAGCGGACGGCGATCAACACCGAAGCAAAGCTCCTGATGCTGCGGCACGCGTTCGAAACGTGGCGGTCGCACCGCGTTCTGCTGAAGACCGACGAGCGGAACGCGCGCTCGCGTGCGGCGATCGAACGAATCGGCGGGAAGCTGGATGGGATCCTGCGGGCGCACATGCCCGCCGCCGACGGCGCGATCCGCAACACGGCGTTCTATTCGATCGTCGAGGCGGAGTGGCCGGAGGTGCGGGAGAAGTTGGAAGCGAGGCTGGACTCGTAAGGGGCCGGTGAGCCCTCCAGTTGACGGCCGGGCGGCACGTGGCGAGAATCCGCCCTCCATGGATAACGCAACGTTTCAGCCCGGCATCGAGGAGTACGCGACCGCACACTGCAGCGCCGAGCCGGATCAACTGCGCATGGTCGAGGAAGAGACCCGGCGGACGATGCCCGAGCGCCAGAGCATGCTGACCGGCAAGCTCGAGGGCCGGTTCCTCAAGATGCTCGTCGCCATGTTGCGGCCCCGGCTGGTCGTGGAGATCGGGACGTTCACCGGCTATTCGGCGCTGGCAATGGCCGAGGCGCTGCCGCCGGGAGGCCGGCTGATCACGTTGGAGATCAGCAAGAGGCATGGCGCGATCGCGGGCGGCAACTTCGCCGCAAGCCCGTATCGAGACGTCATCGACCTGCGAATGGGACCGGCGCTGGAGTCGCTGGGGCGGATCGAGGGACCCGTCGACCTGGCGTTCGTCGATGCGGACAAGACGAACTACGAGAACTATTACGAGGCGCTGCTGCCGAAGCTTTCTCCGGCGGGGATCATCGCCGTCGACAACACGCTCTGGTACGGGCGGCCGCTCGATCCGTCGGATGAATCGGAGGACACGGTCGCGGTCCGCCGCTTCAACGACAAGCTGGCGAACGACGAACGGGTCGAGTGTGTGCTGCTGACGGTGCGCGACGGCGTGACGCTGATTCGCAAGCGCGCCTGAGGCAGCGAGCTACCACCAGCCCACCTTGTAGGACCAGCCCTTGATCTCGCGGCCCTTCGTGCCGGCTTCGTTGAGGCGGCCAAGGTGCTTGCGGCAGAGCTGCACAGTCAGGCGCTCGCGCTCCTCGCCGCGCCACTTGAGGACGGCGACTTCCTGGTAGGGCGGCTCGGTGCACCAGAGGCAGCGGGGACGAGGCACCTGTCGATTGTCGATTGCCGATTGCCGATTGTCGATTCGACGGTCTGGCCAGTGGTGCGGGCGCCAAGGCGCGCCGCGCGGCACGACACCGGCTCGTCTACATCCCGGCGCTCCATATCTGTCGCGCTTCCGATGGGAATACGACTGTTGGGGCGGAGTGTTCTGTAGCGCGAGCGACCGGATCGGCTAGCATTGCCCGCGATGACCGAGCCAGTCAGCCTCCCGCCATCCTCGCCGCTCCGCCGCGACCGGCCGAGCAAGCTCCTTTCGGCCCGCGAGGCCGTCCAACGGTTCGTCCATGACGGCGACAGCGTCTTCTTCGGCTACACCTCCTGGGCCGGCGGGCTCGAACGCGAGGTCGCCCGCCAGCGGAAGCAGAACCTCACCTCGCTCGCGACGGTGGGTTCGATCCTTTTGCCATTGTTGGGAACCTGCCCGAGGCTCATCACCTCCTATGCGCTCGGAGCGCAGTCGCCCTGGTTCCTCGAGCGCTACCGTGCCGGCGAATTCGAGATCGAGGACTACACGAACCAGACCATCGCCCTCATGTTCATGGCCGGCGCGCTTGGGATGCCGTTCGTCCCAACGAAGGCGATGCTCGGCAGCGACTACCTTGCCCCCGATTTCTATCCGCAGCCCGGCGGCTTCCTCGGCGAGAACAAGCTGCACGTGATGGACTCGCCTTTCGACGGCGAGCGTGTCGTCCTCCTGCCCGCGCTCCGCCCGAACGTAAGTTGCGTGCACGTTCAGTGGGCCGACGAAGAGGGCAATGCCGCCTTCTGGGGCGGGCATGGCGAGGTTCGCTGGGGCCTCTGGGCATCCGAGCGCGTGATCATCTCGGCCGAAGAGATCGTCCCCACGAGCGTCCTTCGTAGCGACCCCCATCGCGTCACCATCCCCGGGTTCATGGTCGACGCTGTCGTCCACATGCCGTTCGGCTCACTGCCCTGGGGGCTGCCGGGCTACTACAACGCCAGCGGCGCGATGCAGTACGACTTCCTCGGCGGCATGCGCACCGAGGAGGGGTTCAAGCAGGTGCTCGACACGTGGGTCGACGGCTGCGCCGACCACGACGCGACGCTGCGCCGCTACGAGGAACGCTACGGCGCCGGTTCCCTCGACCGGTTGCGCGCCGACCGCACCTGGTTCCCTGAGCGTCCGATTCGCTACGGCTGGAGGGCCGCGCAATGAGTGGCGACTACTCGCTCGCCGAGATGATGGTGATCCAGGCCGCCCGCGAGCTCGCCGGCTCCGGCCGCGTGTTCGTCGGCATGGGGTTGCCGATGCTCGCGACCGCGCTTGCCAAATACCGCCACGATCCGGAGCTCATGTTCATCACGGAGGCAGGGATCTCCGACTGGGATCCGCCGCTGGCGGAAGTCGACCAT
>JAKALX010000517.1 GCA_021823905.1 Chloroflexota bacterium
GCGACAAACGTGAGCGTCAGGCAGAGCCCGATCAACAGTGCCCTGGGCGCCGAGCGCCGGGGCTCATCTCGGACAGCTCCCATGGAAACATCGTACCAGACGGTCCCGGTAGCCCCTGCGCGAGCGGCCCGAGTCTCGTACATTGAAGGGGACGGGTCCTCGCCGCCCCGGTTGTTGCCGGCTGTGACGGGTCCCGGAGGTGTTGGTCTGCCGGGTGAACTGGTCGGCCTGACCGCGGTCACCGCGGACGTCATAGAGCCTCTCCTCCGAGCCGGAAAGGGAGAGCTGCGCCTCGGCGTGCCCGAAACCGCCAAAGCGCCGGTCGCCGCCGCGCTCGCCGCCCGCCGCGAGGGACCGGTGCTCCTCCTCGTCCCCAGCCCAGCCGTCGCGCAGGCGGCGTACGACGAGCTCGCCCTCTTCCTCGACGACGTCCCCCTCGCACGCCTGCCGGAGCGCGAGGGCCTGCCGTACGAATTCCTGCGCGACGACACCCTCGCCGCCCTCGACCGGGCGCGGGCGCTCACCGCTCTTCGCGGCTCGGACAGAGCCCTGGTGGTTGCTTCGTGGGCGGCGCTCTCTGAGCACTGTGCCGGGCCCGGCGTACGGTCGGAAGGAATCGACCTCGCAGTTGGCCAGTCCGTCGAACCCAACGCGCTCGTCGCGCGGCTCGAAGCGGCGGGCTACGCGGTGACCGGCCTGGCCGACCGGCCTGGCTCCGTCGCCCGCCGCGGCGGCCTGGTCGACGTCTTCCCGGCTGGCGTCGAGCAGCCGCTGCGGATCGAGTTCTTCGGCAACGAGGTCGAGAGCATCCGCCAGGTCGACCTCGCCAGCCAGCGAAGTGTCGCCCGGCTCGATCACGCTCACCTGCCGCCGGCGGCAACCGGCACGCGCCACGCTCGCGACGCCGCCCGCGCCCTCCTCGCGACAGCTTCCGGGTCCGGCGAGCAGGCCGAACTCGTGCTCGAACAGCTTGAGCTGCTGGCCGAAGGCAACCGCACGGACTACGAGGCGTTCTTCGAGCCACTCCTCTACGAAACCTCCGCGCTCGACTACCTCAATCCCGCCACACTCGTAGTGCTTGACGACGCGGACGAAGGCGAGGTGCACCTCGCAAGCGCCGTCGAGCATGAAACCCGGTCCCGCGAAGAGCTGGAGCGGCGTGGAGCGATCCCGTCCGGTCTTCCAGCGCTTCGCGCGGGCCCCGAAACCGTGCGTGAACGCCTCGCCGCCCACGGGAACCCCGTTCATCTCCAGCGCTTTGGGACCGAAGAGCTCGGCGCGCGGCGGCTCCCGCTTCAGGTCACGCCCAGCTTTGCCGGTAAGCTCAAACCGCTCGCGCAGCAATCCGCGCGCTGGGCGCGAGACGGGAGAGCGGTGGTCATCGCCTCGCAGCAGGCGCTTCGCCTTGCCGAGCTCCTCGACGAAGAAGGCGTCAGCGCAACTCTCACACGCCGCCTGCCTGACCGGCCCGCATCCGGATCGATCACGCTCCTCCCGCTCGCCGTCACGGGCGGCTTCGTCCTCGACGAGGGCACGGTCCTCATCACCGACGCCGAGGTCTTCGGTTTCCGCAAGCGGCGCCGTCCGAGCCGGGGCCGCGCCGCTATCCGAGCGGACATCGTCTCGGACCTCGAGGCGGGGGATTACCTCGTTCATGCCGACCACGGCATCGCCCGTTACGGCGGGCTCGTCCGACGCACGGTCGAGGGCGTCGAACGCGAATACCTGGAGCTCCAGTACGCCGACTCTGATCGTCTCTACGTCCCCGCCGACCAGCTCGACTCGGTCTCCCGTTACGTGGGCCCAACCGACCACCCACCTTCGCTCACGAAGCTTGGCTCAATGGAGTGGTCGCGGGCGAAGCGCCGCGTCAAACAGGCCGTCGTCGAGATGGCGCAGGAGCTGCTCGAACTCTACGCGAAGCGCGAGCTGGCGCGCGGCCATGCCTTCGCGGCCGACGGCGCCTGGCAGATGGAGATGGAAGCCGCCTTCCCCTTCGTCGAAACGCCCGACCAGCTCCAGGCCATCGCCGAGGTCAAGAGCGACATGGAGCGCGAGCGGCCGATGGACCGCCTCATCTGTGGCGACGTCGGCTACGGGAAGACCGAGGTCGCGGTGCGCGCCGCGTTCAAGGCGGTGGCCGACGGCAAGCAGGTCGCCGTCCTCGTCCCCACCACCGTGCTCGCCGAACAGCACGGCGCCACCTTCCGCGAGCGCGTCGCGGGCTTCCCTGTCCGGGTCGAAGTGCTCTCCCGCTTTCGCAGCGACGAGCAGCAGCGCCAGATTGCGGCCGGGATCGCGAACGGCGAGATCGACATCGCGATCGGCACACACCGGCTGCTCCAGAAGGACGTCGCGTTCAAGGACCTGGGCCTCGTCGTCATCGACGAAGAGCAGCGTTTCGGCGTAAGCCATAAGGAGCGCCTGAAGCAGATGCGCCAGGAGGTCGACGCGCTCACCCTTTCGGCAACGCCAATCCCGCGCACGCTCCAGATGTCGCTTGCCGGCATCCGCGACATGAGCACCGTTATGTCGCCACCAGAAGAGCGGCTGCCCATCGGCACCTACGTCCTCCAGTGGGACAACGAGATCATCCGCGAGGCGATCGACCGCGAGATGGAACGCGGCGGCCAGGTGTATTTCGTTCACAACCGCGTCCACAACATCGAGCGGATCGTCACCCGCCTGCGCGAAATCGTGCCCGACGCCCGCATCGCCATCGGACACGGCCAGATGCCCGAGGAGCAGCTCGAGCGCGTAATGACTGAGTTCCAGGCCG
>JAKALX010000518.1 GCA_021823905.1 Chloroflexota bacterium
CCTGTGGCATCGAACGCCGTCACACGATAGCTGCAACGCCGGGTCCCCGGCTGCAGATCGGTGTAGCGAACGCCGAGCGCCCGCCCGAACGTGAGGTCGGTCGCGGCGGTAAGCCCCAACACGATCTCGTTCGCCTTCTCCTGATCGGCGGGAAGCTTGGCGCGTCCGAGTTGCTCCTCGAACATCCGGAGCGCGTTCGCCTCGCGATCAGGTAGGGCCGCGACCGCCGCGGTGTCCTGCCCCGGCCTGAGCGCATCCGCGACGACCGTGGCCCGGCCGCCGGTCATCCGCTCGAGGCGCCAGCCGCCGGCCGGCCACCTCGATCCGGTGGGCAGCCAGAAGATCTCAACGGCCCCTGTCTGTGTCGCAGCGGCCCAGATCACGCCCGGCGCGGCCGTAGCCGCCCCCCCGTCACGACTGGGCGCGATCCACAGCAGCGGCAGCAACACCGTGAGCCCAAACACGCGATGTCGTTGGCTCATAGCGAGAAGTCTCCGCACACCTCAGGGTTCCATAACGGTATCGGGATCTCGACGCAGGCGTGGCAGCCGATCGCGACCGGCAAGGCAGAGAAGTTGATCCCGGCCGTGACGCCCACACCGATGCAGGCGTCGAAGGCGCACACCTCGGCCTCGAGGCCGGCGTCGGCGTGGCCCGAGATCGCCGGTGCCGGGGTGATCGCGAGGCCGACGTCGGCCCACCCCTTGACGTGCCCGATGCTGCACCCCAGGTAGATCGTCATCGAGCCGCCGGTTTCGAGCCCCTGGCTGCTCAGCATCAGGTAGGAGTCCACGTTCCCGAAGTTCAGGAGGGTCGCCTTGATCCGCGGGCCCTCCTTGGCGCCCGCGTGGATATACCAGTCGCCGCTGCCGAAGTGAAGCGCGACGGCTGCCGTCGCTTCGCTCGACCCGAGGTCGAACTTGACGACGTCGAGGAACGAGAGGCCACCCCAGAGCCTGCCGTCGAAGTCGCCGTTGGCCCACTGGAAGTAGCCGGCGAAGTCGCCGTTCCCGTCGTGCTGGTTCTTGAGCAGCCAGGCGTGGAAGTCCATCCGCGCGCCCACTGACGGGCTGATCGTGAGGTCGCCGTCGAAGGTGAACGCGAAGCCGCCGTCGGACGAGCCCACCCTCATCCCCGCCATGAACATGAAGTTCCCGGAGAAATCGGGCTGGGCGTCCTTGATGCTCCCGGCGTTCTTGAACGCGTCGAGCGGGAAGTTGTAGCCGAGACCGCCGCGCACCGCGTAGAGGAAGAGGTACGGTGGTACCAGCGGGGTGCCCGAAGGCCCGAGCGGGATCTGCGCGCGGGTCAGCCAGTAGCTCTTGCCGTTCTCGTAGCCGAGCAGGAACTCCGCCTTGACCGGTGGACCGCCGAACATCGCCAGGTCCACCGGGCCGTAGAAGCGCGTGTCCTGCTCGCCGTCGTAGTGCGGGCTGATGTTGGCCTGGAGCGCCGGCGAGCCGGCCGGGAACGCCACCTGCACGCCGAACGGCGAGGTGACGGGACCCGACCCGACGTAGTCCTTGCCCGGACGGCTGATCGCGTAGTTGACCTGTGCCTCCGCCGCCGGCAGCGTCTCCGACAGGTGCGACGTCACCTTGACGGCGAACAGCAGGCGATCGTTGCCCGACGTTACGCCGGTGAGCGTGACCGAGTTGAGGTCGAGCGGCGTGTCGCCCAGCTTGGCGTGGCCGGACAGGGCGATGGTGGTGCTGGGAGCGCCCTTGGCGAAGTACGCCCGCCCATCGAACCCGAAGAACATCCCGTCGGCGGTGAAGCTGGCCAATGACTTCCCTTCCGCCATCAGTTCGAAGTCGGTGTCTGCGCGCACCGCCCAGCCGACGTTCTCCTCCTGCGTGAAGAAGAGGTTCCCAGCCTTCATCGAGATCCGGTTCGGCGCGTCGTTGTACTGCTCGAGAGGGGCGGACCCGATGAAGGCGAAGCCGATGCCCGCGGATTTTCCCCCGCCCGACTGCAGCTGGGCATCGCCGCCGAACTCGGTTTCCGGCCACGGCACGTGCACCTTCATGTTCTTGTAAACGGCAGCAAAAGTGCCGCCGTGGGCGCTAAGCTGGATGCCGTCGAAGCCGACCCATCCCTCCCCGATCTCCGCCTTCCACGGCTTCGTGGTGATCGCCCCGCACATGCCGGCATCGGCGATCCCCCAGTCGGTCACGCCCTGCTCGTACGCTCCCCCCTCACCGACCAGGTCCAGCGTGTAGGGGGTGAGCGTGGCGTGCCCGAGGTGCACACCTACCCAGGCCACCCCACCTCCACCGCCGCACTGGGAGGAGGCGGCGTCGCCCTGCGAGCGGCTCCAGTCGAAGCGCACATCGTCGGAGCGGATCTTGAAAGCACTCCAGCCGATCAGGACCTCGGGCAGTTTCTCGCCGGTCGTGTACCAGTCGCCTTCGACCAGGCCGGGGCCGCTCCCCGTCACCGGCGCCGTGACTCCCTTCCATTCGGGAGGCTTCTCCGCGCCCCCCGGGATGCGCAGCGTCGTGTCCTTGAGCGTGAGGTCGAGCGTGACGTCGAGCTCGGTCGCCGCCCCCGCTTGGCCGACGAGTCGTGTGAGCGTTCCCTGCAACCCGGGTCCGTCGATGCCGCGAGCGGGCGAGACGTCCAGCTTCCCGGACACGATATGCTCGGAATCGGGCACATCCCAGTCGGAAAAGGTCACCGGGACCGCGTGTGTGCGGGCGCTGCTCGAGTCTTTGGTGAGCGGCAGCATCAGCACACCCTTGCCGGAGTACTTCGTCCCAACGCTCGTGACGTTGCC
>JAKALX010000071.1 GCA_021823905.1 Chloroflexota bacterium
TCGACGATCCCGTGCTGATGGCCGGCCAGGGGACGGCGGCCATGGAGCTGATCGAAGACGTGGGCCCACTCGACTGGGTGCTCACGCCGGTCGGCGGCGGCGGTCTGCTTTCGGGCACCGCCACCGCTGTGAAGGCGCTGTGTCCAACCGCCAGGGTCGCCGGCTTCGAAACCGAGGGCGCCGACGACTGGGTCCAGAGCCTCGCCCGTGGCGAGCGCGTCCTCATCGACCCGCCTACCACGATCGCGGACGGCATCCGCACCAGGCAGCCGGGCGTCCACACGTTCGCGGTTGTGCGGACGCTGGTCGACGCCGTACACACCGTAACGGACGAACAGGTCAAGGCCGCGATGCGGTTCATGGTTCAGCGCATGAAGCTGCTCGTCGAACCGACCGGCGCGGTGGGCGCCGCCGGCGTGCTCTCGGGGAAGCTCGGCGACCTGAGCGGGCAGCGCGTCGGCGTCATCGTCTCCGGCGGCAACGTCGACGCGGACGTCCTCTGCCAGGTGCTCATGGAGGGGCGCTGATGCTTATGTCGCCCCCTCGGCCGTTCGCACCAGATCCTCAATGCTCATCGAGCCTGGTTTGATCAGGCCGGCCGCCATCGCCACCGCCTGCTTTCTTACGAGATCGTTGTAGGGTGTCGCCACGCTGTGCAGCCGCCCCAGCAAGCAGATCTCGCCGTTGAGATAGTCAACCTCGATCGTAGAGTGCCCGCGCATCACGCTCTGCCAGGTTGAGCTCGCGCCGCGCGCTTGCCCGCCGACCGGCTGCGAACGGTAGTGGCCGATCACACGCTGCTGGTACTCCTCCGGGTCCGTCCAGGCGATACCGGCAGCGCGGTAGCAGGCGACCGCCTCCTCGCGCAGCTTCGCGGCAACGTCGCCCATCGCGCCGCCCGCTCCCCAGGCCGTCTGCCCGACGACCACTTCGAGCCCGTTTCCGAGGTTGAGTTGCAGCTTCCGATACTTCAGCTTCATCGGCTCCGGATCGGCATCGGCGACGAATTTCGATGCCCGCAATGCCGCGCACACCGCTTCGATCGTGCTGTCGAGCCCCGACGGAAACCGCCCGGCGTGGAGCGCGCCGGTCAGGGGCGCCGCCGAGGCGATGACCTCGCCTGGCTCGAGGTGCGTCGCCGGCAGCGCCACGAGCATCGCGTAGACGTTCGCGAAGCGCCGGGCCGCCAGCCGCTCGTTCTCAACGCCGTTCTGGGCGCAGACCACCGGTATGTCCGGTGGCGCGGCAAGCTCCAGGGAGTGGAGCGCCGCTTCGGTGTCCTGCGTCTTCATGGTCAGGAAGACGACATCGTCCGCGCGGAAATCAATCTCCGCCGGGCTCCCAACAGCCGTGATCGGCAGTTGATAGTCGCCGTCTGGAGTCCGCAGCCGGAGTCCGCGCTCCTTCAGTGCGTCGAGATGGCGGCCGCGAGCGATGAGCACGACTTCGTGGCCCGACAGGTGCAGGCGCCCACCGATCGAACCGCCAATTCCGCCCGCGCCGAAGATGATGAACCGCATGTTGGAACCCCCTCGCAATCCTCTCGACGCGATCGTAGGCACTGCCCCGCTGCGCGCCATCGCAACAGGCGGGACGGCGCGGCGATCGGCGCCGGCGCGCTATGCTCGGGATGCATGTGCGGCCGCATCACGATGACGGAGAAGAACTCGCAAGTGCTCGCGGAGGAGCTTGGCGTGCCGCCGTCGGCCGTTCCGGCGAGCTACAAGCCGCGCTACAACCTGGCGCCGATGCAGGAGCACTTTATCGTTCGTCTGCGGCGTGAGGAGCGAGAGCTCCTCGTGGCGCGCTGGGGGCTCGTCAATCGCTGGGCGAAGGACAACCGCGACGCGGCGAAGCGGATCAACGCCCGCGCGGAGACCATCGACACCAGTGGAGTCTTCCGTGACGCCTTCAAGCTGCGGCGGTGCGTCGTTCCCTGTGACGGCTACTACGAATGGACCGGTCCGAAGACGGCACGGCAGCCGCTCTGGTTTCATCGGCCATACGGCGGCCTGCTCTTGCTCGCGGGACTTTACGAATCCTGGCAGCGTGAGCCAGGCCTATGGGAGACCACCTTCACCGTGATCACGACCGGCGCGAACCAGCTGGCTGCCGCCATCCACGACCGGATGCCGGCGATTCTTCTGCCGGATAACGTGGACGCCTGGCTGGACGAGCGGAACCCCGACCTTGCAGGGTTGAAGCGGCTGCTGGCGCCCGCGCCGGCGGAGCTGCTGGTCGCGACCCCGGCCTCGCCGCTCGTCAACAACGTCGCGAACGACAGCGCCGAATGCCTCGGCGACCACGCACGATAGCCGGCCAGTTGCGTCGGGACCCCCACGCGAAAGGGCCGCTCCGGAGAGCGGCCCTTTGCTGTGACCTGACAATGCGCGGGCGTTACACCCGGTGGCACCAGACCCAGTGCTCCTTGTCGGCGGTGCCGACGTTGCGCCAGTCGGGGCGCCGGTTACGGCACTCGTCGATGGCGATGGGGCAGCGGGTATGGAAGACGCAGCCGCTGGGCGGCCGCAACGGGCTCGGCACGTCGCCGAGGAGAATGATGCGCTCGCGCTTGCGCTCGATCTCCGGGTCGGGGATCGGCACCGCGGAGAGCAACGCCTTGGTGTAAGGATGGAGCGGGTTCTCGAAGATCGAGTCCCGGTCCGTCAGCTCCATGATGTGGCCGAGGTACATCACCGCGACGCGGTCGCTGATGTGACGCACGACCGAGAGGTCGTGAGCGATGAACAGGTACGTCAGCCCGAACTGATCCTGAAGATCCTGGAGCAGGTTGATGATCTGCGCCTGGATCGACACGTCGAGGGCCGAGACCGGCTCGTCGCAGACGATGAAGTCCGGCTCCACGGCGAGCGCGCGGGCGATACCGATGCGCTGGCGCTGGCCGCCGGAGAACTCGTGCGGGAACCGGTTCGCGAAGTACGGGTTCAGGCCCACCGTCTGGAGGAGGTTCTGGACCTTCTCCTTCTTCTCCTTGCCGCTGGCCAGGTGGTGGATCGTCAGCGGCTCGCTGATGATGCTGCCGACGGACATACGCGGGTTCAAGCTCGCGTAGGGGTCCTGGAAGATCATCTGCATCTTGCGCCGGAAGCGGCGAAGGTCGCGGCCCTTGAGCTTGGTCAGGTCCTGGCCTTCGAAGTTGACAGCGCCGGCGGTTGGCCGGTTGAGCTGGAGGATAGCCTTGCCGGTGGTGCTCTTGCCGCAGCCCGACTCGCCCACGAGGCCGAGCGTCTCTCCCCGCTTTACCTGGAAGCTGATGCCGTCGACAGCGCGCACGTCGGCGACCTTGCGCTGGAAGATGAGTCCGGCCGTAACCGGGAAGTAGACCTGCAGATTCTGGACGTCGACGAGGACTTCGCCGGACGTGCCCGCGGCGGACTGCCGAGAGGAGGAACTAGCCTGCTGCACCAACTGCGACCTCCCTGTGCACGCGCTCGGATTCCCAGCACGCTGCGTAGTGTTTGTCGGCGACAAGGCCGAAGGGCGGGTACTCGTCTTTGCAGCGCTCCACCCGCCACGCGCAGCGGGGGTAGAACGGGCAACCCGGGGGCAGGTGCGCGAGGTCCGGGGGAAGGCCCTCAATTGGGACCAACTTCTCCTTGCGCGTTTCGTCGAGCCGCGGCACGGAGTTCAGCAGGCCCACCGTGTAAGGATGCTTCGGGTTCCCGTAGAGCTCCTGCGCCGAGGCCGTCTCGATGATGCGGCCCGCGTACATCACGTTCACCCGGTCCGCGTACCGCGCGACCACGCCCAGGTTGTGGGTAATGATGATGACGGCTGTCCCGAACTCACGGCTGAGCCGGTTCATGACCTCGAGAATCTGCGCCTGGATGGTCACGTCGAGCGCCGTCGTGGGCTCGTCCGCCAGCAGCAGCTTCGGGTTGCAGCTCATGGCCATTGCGATCATGACGCGCTGACGCATGCCGCCGGAGAACTGGTGCGGGTAGTCGTCGAGCCGCGCCCGCGCTTCCGGGATTCCCACCATTTCGAGCAACTCGGCCGCCCGCTCGCGGGCTGCCTTGCCATGCAGATCCATGTGCAGTTCGAGCGCCTCGGTCATCTGCCGACCGATGGTGAGCACCGGGTTGAGCGACGTCATCGGCTCCTGGAAGACCATCGCGATGTCGTTGCCGCGGATCTTCCGGATCTCGTCCTCGTCAAGCTTGAGGATGTCCCGGCCCTGGAAAAGAATCTCGCCCGAGACGATCTTTCCCGGTGGCTGCGGGATCAACCGCAAGATCGACAAAGCAGAAACACTCTTACCGCAGCCCGATTCGCCGACCAGGCCGAGTGTCTCTCCCTCTTCCACCACGAAAGAGACGCCGTCAACCGACTTGACGGTGCCTTCCTGGGTGTAGAAGTAGGTGCGCAGGTCCTTGACCTCGAGTAGCGCCATGGGCCTCTCCTTCTTCGTCCCGGTCGCCCGGAGCTACGGCCTCCGGCCGTTGAGCATCCCCCGGTTCGAGTCTTTGTGGGGAAGAGGAGACTCGAACTCCCACGCCTTTCGGCACATGATCCTAAATCATGCTCGTCTGCCCATTCCGACACTTCCCCATCAAGTGCGCGGGCGCCCCGCCGGAGCGAGCCACCCGAGACAGAACAGCGTGGTGAGCCGCGTAGGACTCGAACCTACAACCTAGTGATTAAGAGTCACTTGCTCTGCCAATTGAGCTAGCGGCCCCCGAGGGACGGGCGGGAGTATACCATGACCCACTTTGCGTTCAGCAACTCGGAATTAACTCACCATAACCATGAGCGGAGCAACCCGCCGTTGTGAACGCCTGCTGCCCTGGCGAGCCGGCGGAAACGCGCCACGCGCGCGCCCATCGAGCCCGGCTCAGCCCATCGTCGCACCCACCGGCAAACGGTCAAGGAACACGAGCGTCGCGCCCGGCCGGTCACGCGGGGCCGCCAACACTTCACGCCACGCCCTGGCGCTCACTCGTTCGCAGCTCACGAAGGCGCGCCTTCAGGTGCATCAGCACCGGCGACGAGAGGTTTGAGAATCCGTCGCCGCCCATCGATTCGACGAGCCGCACCGCGTCGTCGATGGCGGCCGCGTAGCCCTCAGCCCAGATCACGCCCGATCCCTCGCGCCCGTTGCAACCTCGACTTCGTTCCATGAAGGATTCTTCGGCATGTCTGGGTCGCCGGGTTAGGGGGAACGAAGAACGGCTCAGCCAGGCTTGCGCGCCGAGACGACGCTGTTTTGCGGGCCCAGCTCCGACGCGCGGCAGTCGCCGAATCCGGCCTCGGCCAGCAAGGCGCAAACCTGGCTTCGCGTCCGGTTCTCCCCACCCAGGAGCGCCATGGTCAGGCCGCTGGCCGCCGGGTGGTCTGGCCCCGTTGCGTCCTCGGCCAGCATCGGCTCGGTCACCACGATGGCGCCGCCCGGCTCCAGCGCCCGGAAACAGCGCGCCAGGATCTGGCGGCAGTCGTCGTCGCCCCAGTCGTGCAGGATGCTCGACAGGAGGAGCACGTCGTGGCCCCGCGGGAGCTCGTCCTCGAAGAACGAGCCGGCCACGAATCGCAGCCGCTGCGAAAACCCGGCCGCGGCCGCCCGCTCCTCCGCAAGCGCGCGGATGCCCTCGACGTCGAAAATTGTCGCGGAAAGGTGCGGCTGGGAGCGAAGGATCGCGATCGCGTAGCCACCCGCGCTCCCACCGACATCAAGCAGGCGCCGGTACGGCGAGAAGTCGACCTGCGTGACGAGTTGCCGGCCGCCATGCACCGCGTTTGCGAACATCCCTTCCGCGAACCACCGCTGCTCGTCGGCGCCGAAGCTGGCGAACATGTCGTGCTGACCCTCGGGCGTCCAGGGCATGCCCGTCGCCAGCGACTCCGGCAGTTGACGAATCGCGTCGTAGAACCCGCCGAACAGCAATCCCCGGCCACCCACATAGCGCGGGCTTTCGCGGACGAGGAAGGTTGAAGCGGCGGCGGTATTGGCGAAACGCCCGTCGTCGCCGAGCCGCACGAGGCCGTTCGCGCTCAGAAACGAGAAGAGCGCCGGCAGCACCCGCTTCGAGAGCCCGAAGGCAGCGGCGACGCCGCCGAGGGTGAGCGGCTCGCGTTCCAGCCGGTCGAACAGCCCGAGACGGAGGCAGAACACCAGCGCCTGGGCGCGGACCGCTCCGTCCTGGAGCGCGTAGATGCGGAACCGGGCCAGTTCGAGGTCGTCCATCCCTCCATGATCTCCGTCCCGGCGCCCTCGTGCCACTGGCCGCCAGCGTTATGGCGCGTACACTGGCGCCGTGGATCACCCCGTCTCAACCCGACTCGCCATGGACGTGCATGGACGCCGGAGAGTGATCTGCTGCCATCGCGCCACGCTCTCGGGCCGCTTCCCGCCGAACTCCCTTGCCGCCATCGAAGAGTGCGTCGAGGCGCGCGTCCCACGCCTCGAAATCGACGTCCGCTTCCTCTCGGACGACGCGATGCTGATCTTCCACGATGACCTTCTCGACCGCGAAACTACCGGCTCGGGTCCCGTCGGCGCCCTTGATCGGGCAACCGCCGCCAGACTTCGCTACCGCGAGGATGAAACCCACGGCCTCTGCTTTCTGGCCGAGGTTGCCGACGCGATGAAGGCGGGCGAGACGCTCCTCCAGGTCGACCTGAAGCTGATGCGGCCGCTTTCGAAGCAGCGCCTCGATCTGCTCGCCGCCGCCCTGGAACCAATCCGCGACCGCTGCCTGATTGGATCCCAGGCGCATTGGAACCTGCGCCCGCTTGCCGGGCGCGGCTTCCGCGTTGCCCTCGACCCGACGTTGCAATGGCACTATCTCCCGGGAAGGGACCCGTCGCTCACGCCCTCCCGTCTCGGCGTTCACGGCCTCTGGGACGACGCGCCGCTCGCGCACATTCGCCACGCATCCGCGCTCGATTACCTCGAAGCGCGGCTCGACGACCTCGCCGGACTCCTCCCGAGCGCCACCGAATGGATGGTCGACGTCCGCACGATCGACCACCTTGCCACGCTCGGTTTGCCGCTGGGCGAAGCGTTGCTGGCACGCGGCGTCGAGCTTGCCACCTGGACGCTCCGCGACCGGGGCGCCGCCGAGACGGCGCCCGTCCTGGAGCGGCTCTTTCAGCTGGGGACAACGACCGTCATCGCCGACGACGCCCCGGCGATCGCGCGCTACACCGCCGCTCTCTCGGCCCAAAGCTTGTAAACGGAATGTAAAAACCGTCACCGCGAGGTCACGTTCTGGCCCCGGTTGGATCAGGCTCGCCGGTCGATTTCTCAGGCAGTAGCGGGGAACCGGGGGCCGTGATGATCCGACGAATCCACCAGACGGTATCAGCGTTGCGGGAACGCCGTGCGAGCGATGCCGGCCAGGGCCTCGCCGAGTACGCGCTCATCCTCGCGTTCGTCGCGCTCGCCTGCGTCGCCGCCCTCATCGCCTTCGGCGACGCTGTCAAGAACTCGCCGGGATGGACGATCTTCGGTTAGAGCTGGATGCGGCCGCAGCCCTGAGCGCCGGTCCCGTTGATCCAGAACGCCCCGCCGCCGGAACTGGAAAGATTGTTCGCGTAGTCGGGGACGAGCGGCGAATAGCGCCGCCAGTGGTCACCCTGTTGCTGGTAGATAGAGGTAAAGCATCCGCCTGCCCGTGCGAGCAGGTCGACGATTGGGCCGGCCGGCAGCGTCACCAGGTTCCAGCCAGTCGAAATCGCGATCGTCACGCCGAACCGCGGCAGCGGCGTTGGCGACGGCGTCGGAGTCGGTGTGTTCGTCGGGGTGGGAGTGGCGGTCGAAGTCGATGTTGCCGTCGGCGATGGCGAACTTGGGTCACCGCCAGTCCCACCGGTTACAACCTGGGGACAGCTATCCCACGTGGCGAAGAGCAACGTCACCCACGCGACCTTGTGCCCGTCACTCGAGACCATTTTCGCCACTCCCACGCACTGAACGTACGCCGGCGGATTGATGTTCGCGTTGAGGTTGGAGGGAACCCGGACGCCACCATTATTCTCCGAGGTCATAATCGTGAGTGCCTGGGAAGGACTCACGCTGACTGTCGTGGATGCTTCCACCGTCGCGAGGCCCTCACCGCCAGCAGCCGCATTCGTCGGGTAGTCACAGTTGATGGCACGCGTTGCCCAGGCGTATCCGGCCGTGCCATCCGCGTTGTGCCCGGCAGCGCCCGGTGTGGTTGCAAGGAACTGCGCGTATCCGGCCGCAGCGGCGTTCAGTGGTCCCGAAAGCGTCAAGGGCCGCGATCCGGGGATATGTTGGTTCCGCCATACCTGGAGCTGCGACAGAAAGGTCATCTCCTCGGCGGTGTTCTGATGGGGCAGGCACCCCGCCATCGCGTCCGCGGTCCGCCCGCGGATACCGGTGAGCGCCGCGCTTGCCGACAGCAGCAGCGCCGCGGCCAGCGTGGACGCGAGGAATCCGCGGCGCTTGCGACCTCGAACGGCGGTGGAACGGGCAACGTGATCAGTCATGGGCATGGCAGGAACGTCTCCCACTGTCGGGGACCATAGCACCCGCATTTCCAGCAGCGGTCAACCCACGCAAGCACAGTGCGCTTGAGTTTTTGCAGCCAGTTTACGTTCCAACCCAACGCGGAACCGCCGAATTCCTTCACGTTGCCAATGGTCAGCCCGCGCGCGCAAGCGTAGGATGAGGCCGGGAGGACGGGGCGGCCCATGGGCGGTTAGGCGTTCCTGGCGTGGTATGAGATGACCGACATCCCTCGGCGGCGGCGCACACACATCGATCGCCCGCGTGTCATGGCGATGCTTCAGAACGCCATCGGCTCGGGCCTCATCGTGCTCCAGGCGCCCCCGGGCTCCGGCAAGACGGCCGCCGCCGCGGAGCTGGCCCGCACCCTCGAAGGCGAATACACCACGCGCTGGCTCGCGCTCGATTCATCGTGCTCCGTCCCCGAGGTCTTCGCCGAACGGTTCGCCCAGGCCCTCACCGGCGGGCCCGTCGATCCAATCTCAGCCGCCGGCCGCATCGGCGACCTCAAGGCCTACGTTGGCGCCGTGATCGCGGCCACCTCCCACACGTCCGAGCCGATCCTCCTGGTCATCGACAACGTCGAGGCGCTCGGCCGCGACGAGACGACCGTCGACCTTCTCGGCTGGTTCATCGAGACCACCCCGGAAGGGTTCGAAGTTGTCCTCTCGGGCCGGGAGCTCCCACCGCTCGCCGATCTCGACGAGCGGATCGCCGCCGGCGAGATCACCCTCGCCGGCACCGCCGAGCTTGCCTTCGACGACGAGGAACTCACGCGCCTGTTGGCCTGCGCGAGCTCACCGCTTTCGGCCGCCGAACTGCGCGAGGCGTCCGACGGCTGGGCCGCCGGCGTCCTGGCAATCCTCTCCGGCACACTGAGCGCCAGCGGCTCGCATGAGCGCCGCCAGCAATCAGCCTGGACACGCTACCTGGGTTCGACGGTCTGGCGCAGCGTTCCCGCTCATCTCCAGCCGGCCATGCTCCGGCTTTCGTTGCTCGATACGATCGACTCCCGGACCGCCTCGCGGCTCGCGGGCCCCGGCGCATGGCTCACCCTCAACAGCTGGCTCTCCGAACACGACTTCCTCTACGAGCAGCTCGAAGGCAACCGCATCCGGTTCAATCCACTCCTCCGCGACTACCTCCGCGACCTCTTCCGCATGACCAACTCAGTCGAGTTCGACGCGACCGTCGGCGACCTGATTGCGGGCGCCGAGCGCGAGGGCAACCTCGCTCAGGCAGTCGAGTTCGCACGGACCGCCGGGCATGGACCCGAGCTGGCGCAACTCCTCCTTCGCCACAGTCAGCCACTCATCCACCTGGGCGCCTTCCAGCTGCTCTGGCGCGGGTTCGAGGCGCTGCCGTGGGAGTTGCCGGCGGCCGATCCGCTCCTGGCGGCGATCCGCGCCCGGGTCCTGGCGCACACTGGCCGGGTCGAAGAGGCGCTCGCCGTCTCCGCGGAACTGCTCGACAGCGGCGTCGCCGGACCGGCGCGCATCCACGCCGTCCTTGCCCGCATGCGTGCCCTCCGCCTGTCCGGCCGGATTGAGGAGCTCGTCACCCTTGCGAGCTCGGTGCGCGTGGTCGAGGACTGCCCCGACGCGTCTCTCGTTGCCGAGCTCGATTACCACGAGGCCGAGATTGCCCTCTCCGCCATGGGCGACCTGAACCGCGCTGAGCGCCTCCTTCGCCAGACCGTCGAACGCTGCGATCCCGCGACCCATCCGCTCGGACTGCTCGCGCTCTCGACCATCGGACAGCTGCTGACCATTCGCGGCGATGGGCCGAACGCCGTGAATACGCTCGTGCGAGCGGCCGAAGGCTGGCGCCGCGGCGGTCGAAGCTCAAACCTCGGCTGGGTCCTCAACAACCTCGGCATGGCGCATCTCATGGTCGGCGACTTCGAGAGCGCCGCGCGCACGCTTGAGGAAGCGCGCGAAGAGGGGTTGCACTGCGAGAACCAGCGCAACGTCGCCTATGCAACGGCCTCTCTGGGCGACGCGCACCTCGCTCTCGGCCAGTGGCAGCCCGCCCGCGAACGCTTCGAGGAGGCGATCAAGATCTGCGCCGAGGATGCGCCCGACGAGACGCTTGCGGCGCTCTCCATTGCCGGCCTTTCAGCCGCACTCCTCGGATTGGGCGAAATCACCGAGGCCGACTATTTCATCCGTCGGGCCCTCCTGGTCGCCGAGGTCTCCTCGAACGGTTTCGAGCTGGCCGCCTGCAAGCTGCAGGAAGCAGCGGTCGAATCGGCGGCGGGCAACCACGCAGCTGCCCTGCAAAGCTGCCACGAAGCCACCGCGCTCTTCGACGAGATGGACGCGCGCAGCTCGGCAACCGTCGCCCGCTACCGCCTGGCGCTCTGCCAGTTCCACGCGGGAAAACGCGGCGAGGCGCACGCCACGCTCGTGAATCTCGGCGAGCGCCTGACCGAACCCTGGATGTTCGGCGTGCTCGTGCCACTCGTTCGCGAGCATCGGATGTTCGCACAGTGGGCTATGTCCCACGGACTCACGGCCGACGTCTTCCGCGAAATCACCCACAGTCAAACTTTCGAAAACGACCCGCTGCACGCCTCCGGGCCCGCCGCTCCGGCCTCCTCGCGGCCACCGGTCGTCACGGCGCGTAGCCTGGGCCGTCTAAGCGTCCACGTCGGCAGGCGTGCGGTGAGTGACGAAGCCTGGACCAGCGCCCGCGCCCGCGAGCTCTTCTTCCTTCTCCTCGAGCATCGCGACGGCCTGCGCAAGGAAGAAGCGGCCGAACTCCTCTACCCGAATCTCACCCCCGCCCGGTGCAACAGCGCCTTTCACTCGAACCTCTACCGGCTTCGGCGAGCGCTCTACCGTGGCAGCGTCATCAAGCGCGACGGCGCCTACCTCCTCAACCCCGACGCGGTGTTCCGCTGGGACGTCGACCAATTCCGCGATCTGCTTCGCTCCGCCGAGTCTCTGCCCATCGGGTCCACCGAGCGCGCGGACGCGTATGAACGGGCGCTCGAGGTGTACCACGGGCCGTTCGCGGACGCCTTTTTCGGTGAGTGGGCCCAGGCCGTCCGCTTCCGGGCCGAGCAGTCGGCCAACTCCGCTCTCGCCGCCCTCGCTGGCTATCACGCCTCGCGCAACAACTTCGAGGCGGCGGCAGGTTGCATGGAGCGTATCCTCGGCGCCGACGCGCTGAACGAAGAGGCCGCCTACGAGCTGGCGGTCTTCCGCGCGAAGGCCGGCCAGGCGGCCGCTGCCGTCGCGTTCCTCGACAGCTACCGCCACACGTACGAAACCGAGGCAGGCGAGGCCCTCCCCGGGCGTTTCGCCGCGCTGCGCGAGCGCGTCGCCACCGGCGCCATCGCCTGATCGAACTCCCAAGAATTCAGGCACCGACGAACAATCTCGCGAGAATTTCGCGAGAATCAGCGCCGTAGGCTTCCGTCCGAAGAATCAACTTCGGAGGAACCCCTGCAATGACTCGTCTGATCTCTGTCGCCATCGCCCTCGCCGCCCTCGCCACCGTCGCACTCGCCGGCGCCGCCCCGATCCAGTCCTGGTAGGCTCCGCGGCCGCCAGGGCCCGGTGGTGACACTCTTTCGGCTCGTCCGCCGCCGGTTCGCCGGTGCGGGCGAGTTGCCTTTTCTTGCGGCGGCATTCGTGCTGTTCGCCGCCCAGCAGCCTGCCATCCGCGGCCTGCCGCTGACCGGCGTCAGTGGCGCGATTCGGCGCGCGATTGTCTTTCCC
>JAKALX010000519.1 GCA_021823905.1 Chloroflexota bacterium
GGGTCGAGCACGTGGACGCGCACGTCACGCAGATCGGGGAGCTGCGGGCGCGATAGGAACGGCGAAGCGGGAGTGGTAGATTCAATCCATGCAGCCGTACACGGTAATCCTCTCACCCGAGCCGAAACTCGGCGGATACAGCGCCAGTTGTCCTGCGATGCCCGGCGCTTTTGGCCAGGGGCAAACGCGGCAAGAAGCGCTGGAGAGCATCCGTTCTGGGATGGAAGCCTGGCTCGAAGCGATGGCCGAGCGTGGGGGCGGAGCGCTCATCGAGACTCCGGAACTCGTCGCAGCGGCGCTCGCGAGCGTCCTCGAGGACAGAGCGGCCGAGGGATGGGATCTCTCCATTGAGACCGCGACGGTGCAGCCAGCGATTGCCTCCGCTGCCTGATGGGACGGCTTGCGGGAGTCAGCGGGCGGACCCTACGGAAGGTCGCCGAGGCCGACGGCTGGCGGTTCTTGCGCCAGCGCGGCGATCACATGGTTTTCGAAAAACCCGGCAACCCACTGAACCTGGCTATCCCGGACAAGCGTGAGCTGGGCGAAGGACTTCTTCGTAGCCTGCTCCGAACCATGAACTTGAGCGTCGACGACTTCCTGCGGCTGACAAAGCGATAGCGGTCGCATCGGGACCGATTCGTGCCCTTATGTGCAGCAAGCGAGCGGCGATGGGAAGATTGATACATCCCTCCAGACGGTGCGCCCGTGAACCAACTCTTGCGATCGGCTCGCTCCGTGCGAGTCCTTGGCCGATGACGGCTCGCGGACAGCGAGCCAGAGTTGCCGCGCGCGCCGGCGCGCCGGACCTGGCCGGGACGTGGAAGCGGAACCTGGCCTTCATCTGGATCGGGGTGTTCGTCGGGCTGCTGGGAGCCGGCTTCGTCTTTCCGTTCATGCCGTTCTACATCTCGAAGTTGGGCGTGAGCGACACGGGCAAGGTCGCCACCTACGCCGGGCTCTCCGAGGGCGCCACCGGCCTGTCGTTGACCCTGACCGCGCCGATCTGGGGGGCGATGGCCGACCAGTTCGGCCGCAAGCCGATGTTTCTGCGTGCACTCGTTGGGGCGGGCCTGTTGATCGGCCTCATGGGGATCGTGCAGGCCGTCTGGCAACTCGTGCTTCTGCGCTTCCTGATGGGCGCGTTCGCGGGGACGATGGGCGCCGCCGCGGCACTGGTGGCGGCGACGACACCGCGAGAGAAGGTGGGACGCGCGCTGGGGACGCTCCAGACCGCGGCGTTCAGCGCGAACATGCTCGGACCCGTCGTCGGTGGCGTGGTCGCGGCGAAGCTGGGCATCCGTGAGTCGTTTGTGTTTTGCGCGGCGCTGTACCTGCTGGCGGCGTTGCTGGCGTACGTCTTTGTCCGCGAGCCCGGTGGCGTCCTCGCCGAGGGGCCCCGTCCCGGCAACCCGGCGAGGGGCGGGATCGTCCAGGACCTGCGCACCGTGGTTTCGGAACGCCAGATCGTCCTGATGCTTGGGTTGATGTTCGTCCTGTGGCTTGGGACGACGTTCGTCCGCCCGGTTATGCCGTTGAACATCGAACACCTTTCGAGCACGCCGAACGCGGACAGTGGCGAGGTCGCGCTCCTGCTCCCCGGACGGACGGTCCACCTCGACATCGAAGCGGCGACCGGCATCGTCTTCGGCATCATTGGGCTGACGAGCACCATCGCGGCCCTGACCGTCGCCCCGCTGGGAGAGCGCCTCGGGTACCGCCGCTGTGTCGCCGGGGCCGCCCTGCTCACCGGCGTCCTCTACGTCCCGGTCGCGGTAGCGGGAAGTTTCAACGCGTTCCTGCTCATGATGGGCGCGGTCGGGCTCTTCCAGGGCGCGATGGTCCCCGGCCTCAACGCCCTGATCGCGGCGAGCGTGCCCGACGGCAAGCAGGGGAGTGCGTTCGGGCTCGCGGCGAGCATGCAATCCCTGGCATTGCTCTGCGGTCCGCTTGGCGGCGGCCTTACCAGTCAGCTGCTGGGCATCCACGGGCCATACGTCGTCATCGGCGTCGTGCTGGCGGCCACGGGAGTGATGGCCTACCTGTTCATCCGCGAGGCTTCACTGGTGGGGCCGCGCGCGCACGCGGTGGCGCTGGAGTAATGGCGGAACAGCGGATAGCGTAGAATCCCAGACCATCCCCGAGGCGAGGAGGTTCCCGTGTCCGATACGGTGCTCTACGACGTCAACGAAGCGGTCGCGACCATCACCATGAACCGGCCGGAGTCGCTGAACGCGATGAACCCGGAGATGCTCGAAACGATGTTCCGGGTGGCGGAGAAGGCGTCGGCCGACCCCGGCGTGCGCTGCGTGGTCGTCACTGGCTCCGGGCGCGGGTTCTCAGCGGGTGGTGACGTGAAGGCGATGGCGCAGGGCAACGCGGACGGAACGCGCGGGCCAGCCGTCCTCGGAAGAGTCGACCAGCTGCGGCAACAGGAGGAGTTTTCTCGTTTGCTCACGGAGATGCCCAAGCCAACTATCGCCGCCGTGAACGGCGTTGCGGCGGGCGCTGGGATGAGCGTCGCGCTGGCGGCGGACCTGCGCGTGGCGAGCGACCAGGCTCGGTTCACGACGGCGTTCGCGAAGGTGGGATTCAGCGGCGACTTTGGCGGGACCTGGCTGCTGCAACGCCTGGTTGGACCGGCGAAGGCCAGGGAGCTCTACTTCATGTCGTCGATCCTGACCGCCGCCGAGGCGATGGCCCTGGGGTTGGTGACGAAGGTCGTCCCCCACGACGACCTAATGGGGGAGACGATGGCCCTGGCAAAGCGGCTC
>JAKALX010000520.1 GCA_021823905.1 Chloroflexota bacterium
GGCACGAAGCCCAAGGGCGACGACGTAACGGCCAGCCTCAACGATGCCGGCAAGCAGTTCACCAACCCGCTCCGTCCCGGCGATCCCGGCACGAAATAGCCGGTCTGAATCGACAATCGGCAATCGACAATCGACAATCCGCGTCATGCGCATCTTCTTCGACGTCGACGACACCCTCATCACCTGGGACGTCCGCCTTCGGCCCGGGGTCCACGAGGTGTTTGGGCGCCTGCGCGACGACGGTCACGACCTTTACCTCTGGTCCGGCTACGGGCCCCGTTGGGAGGTCGTCCGGCGCTTCGACCTCCACGACCACGTGATCGACTGCTTCTGGAAACCCCTGTACGCCCACCACGAGCGCCTGGCGGAACTCGGCGTCCCGTTCGTTCCCGATTTCGTCGTCGACGACCACCCGGATATCATCTCGGTCTTCCGTGGCGTGCTGATCCGCGAGCCGCGCATGCCGCTCGAATCCGACCAGGAGATGTGGCGGATCTACGACGAGATCAGCGCCTACGCGGGTTCCGCGGCCGCGGGGTAATTGTTCCTACTGGAGCACAGGCGGCGGTGTTGCCGTCCTTCTGGGTGGCCTTGGCGTCGGCGTTGCCGTCGGCGTGGCGGTGGGCGTCAGCGTTGGAGTCGCTGTTGCGGTTGGTGGCGGAGGCGTTGCCGTCGGGCCAGGTGTCTCGTCTCCGGGCGCGGGCCCGGCCGTACCTCCGTTCGCCGGCGTGTCCGTCTGAGTTGGCGTGACGGCCGGCGTCGCCGTTGCTGTCGGTGTCGGTGTCGGCGGGGGCGGTGGCCCGGCTTCGATGTTGATCCAGCGCTCCGGATCGAGCGGCGTGTCTCCCCAGCGCACCTCGAAGTGGACCGAGTCCTGCGCCATTGCGAGGACGGTCTGTCCGGCGTACACCGATGGCCGGCCTCGTACCTGGATTGCGCTCAGGTTCGCATACACCGTCTTCCAGCCGTTCCCGCAGTCGACGACGAGGAAGTCGCCGTATGTGGCTGAACGGTCAGCGCCCGCTACGGTGCCGTCGCAGGCAGCAACGACTTCGAACGGGCCGCCACCGGGCGAGACGTCGATCCCCGCATGGACGAAGCCCGTCCCTCGCGGCACACCGAAGCGATCCAGCACCTGGCCCTTGGTTTTGAGGGGCGTCACGAAGCGAGGCGGGTCGGATGACGGTGTCACGGCGGCGATGGGCGCGGCCACCGCACCCTCGTGCACGGCGTCGTCGGCGTTTCGCGGCGTGGGCGTGGGTATCGGGCGAGTCGGTGTCGCCGTGGCCGCGGGTTGGCTGCCGCCTCCCGGTGCAACCGCCAACTGGCCCGTTGGCGTGCCGCCGTTGTTCTGCGGGGGCGTTGTCCCGCTCCCGCCGCGGCCGCTCGTCACGAGGAAGGCGGCTGCTCCCAGGGCCAGGACGCCACCCGCGGCGGCCAGCAGCAGCCAGCGCGGAACGCCAGTCCGTTTCTTCGGTGGCTCCAGCGACTCCGGCAGCAGGTAGAGCAGGCTCGGGTCGCGCTTCACCTCGTCTCGCAGCGCAGCCATGCGCGCGGCGATCGGGATCGGCTCGCTGGACCGGCGATCTGGCTCTTCTTGCGGGCGGCGGGCGGGTTGCTCCACTGATGGTGCTCGCAATCGTGCATGGGCGCGCCCCTGAGAACGTGCCTCTTGATCCTTCCTTCGGCAGCCGGGGACGCCGCGAACATGGTTGCGGCCCGGCGCGGGCCGATGGAGGGCCCTTCCCCTCGGCCCAATCCCCATAGCGAAGGCGTATCGTTCACGTGGAACGAATCTGCCCCGAGCGGCGTTGGGATAGATATGAAGGCCGTGCCTGTTGCCAGGCTCCGCTGGGCGCACCGGGTCGCGGTGTGGACGGCGCTGGCGCTGCTTCCCGGAATGGCGCTCGGGTGGTTCGCGGTTTGTGCCCCGCTGGTCGCGCCCGCGGCCCGCACCGAGCTTCCGGGGACTGTGGTGCTCGGCGCCGACGGCACGGTCCTCCAGCGCGACGCCAGCGCCGGCCTCCGCATTCCGGTCGCCCTTGAGGGGATCGCGCCGATCGCCCGGCAGGCGGCGATCTCGGCGGAGGACCAGCGCTTCGAGCACCACCCCGGCGTGGATCCGGTTGCGGTCCTTCGGGCGCTTGTGCGGTTGCCGGGCCAGCGCTCGGGAGCTTCGACGATTACGCAGCAGCTCGCTCGCCGCCTCTACCTCCAGGGCGACACGTCGCCGCGCCTTGTGCGGAAGGCGCACGAGATGATCCTCGCACTGCAACTCCAGGGCCGTGAATCCAAAGACGAGGTACTGGACGCGTACCTGAACGAGGTCTACTACGGCCGCGGCGCCTATGGCATCGAAGCCGCGGCGCGCGTCTATTTCGGAGTAAGCGCGGCCAACCTGGATCTTCCCCGCGCGGCCTATCTCGCCGGGCTGCCGCAGCTTCCCTCGGCTTACGACCCGGCCAACGACCCGGCGCCGGCGAAAGAGCGCCAGCGCTACGTCCTCGATCGCCTGCGGGACGACGGCCGCATCACCTCGGCCCAGGCCGAGGCCGCCGCGAACGAACCGCTGACGTTGCTCCCGCCACTGAGCCCGGCAATCGCGCCGCATTTCGTCCAGTACGCGCTCGAGGAGCTGGCTCAGGAGCGGCCCGACCTGGCGAGCCGCCCGGGTCTCGTCATCGAAACCACCCTCGACCCGGGCCTCCAGCAGGAAACCGAGCGCCTGGTTCGCGTCCATCTCCAGGAGCTTGCGGACCGCCATGTCA
>JAKALX010000521.1 GCA_021823905.1 Chloroflexota bacterium
GATTCATTGGTTGAGCGAAACGTCCGCGATGGTGAGGTGCTTTTCGCCATTCCGATGCGAATTGTGATAGCGCCGGATCTGGGGCACCAGTTCTGCACGAACTCAGGACGATTGGGGCTGGAGTGCTGGAGACGCAAAGCGAGGCGAATGGCCGTTCGCCCATGGATGGGAGGACTGGCGGCCCGACCCATCGTGGGACATCCCGGCATTTCCCGAGGGCTGGGACCGGAGCTAGAACTCCAGCTCCAAACTGATGTCCAGCGCCTTCGCCGAGTGCGTGAGGGCGCCCACGGAGATGGCGTCGACGCCGGTTTCGGCGATGGCGCGGACCGTTCCGAGCGTGACGCCACCGCTGGCTTCGAGCTTCGCCCGGCCCGCCGTGCGTCGAATTGCTTCAGCCATGTCAGGCGCGGACATGTTGTCGAGCAGGATCCATTCCGGGTGGGCGTCGAGCGCGGCTTCCAGCTCGGCCAGTGAGTCGATTTCGACCTCGACGAGTATGCCCGGCGCGCGTCTCCGGATCGCTGCGACACCTTGCGCGAGGGTGAGACCTTCGCGAGCCAGCGCCTCGCGGTGGTTGTCCTTGATCATCGCCATCGAGGCGAGGTCGGCACGATGGTTCGTGCCGCCGCCGCAACGGACCGCGTACTTTTCGGCGGCCCGAAGGCCGGGCGTCGTCTTGCGTGTGTCGAGGGTGACGGCGTTTGTTCCCGCGATCGCGTCAACGAACTTGCGGGTGAGGGTCGCGGTCCCGCCGAGGCGCTGGACGAAGTTGAGGGCGACCCGCTCCGCCTGGAGCAGGGCGCGGACCGGGCCTTCGGCGACCGCGATTGTGTCGCCCTTGCGGAACGACGCGCCCTCGAAGACGTGCTGGCTGAAGCAGATCGAAGAGTCCAGTTGCCGGAAAGTCGCTTCGGCAAAGGGGAAACCGGCCGCGACGCCGTCCTGCTTCGCCAGGAAGACGGCGCGGCCGCGCAGGCCTTCGCCAACGGTGGCGAGCGTCGTGGCGTCGTCGAAGGCGCGGTCTTCGGCCAGCGCGGCGGCGACGAGGGCGTCGATCACCGCGGCCGGCAGCGGCTCAATCGGCACGGCGGAAAACCTGGCGGCGAAGCCAGTGGGCGTCGTCTCGTTCCGGGAAGTCGGCGCGGTAGTGGGCGCCGCGGCTCTCCGTTCGCTGGAGAGCCGCGCGGAGCATGAGCTGGGCGAGGGTCGCCATCTGCCGGCGCTCGAATTCGGGCCGCGTGGCGGGCGAAGCCTCGTGCCAGGTTGCGATCGTGGCAAGGGCGCGTTCGAGACGTGTTGCGTCGCGTTCGATCCCGGCGCACTCCCACATCAGCCGCTGGAGGGTTTCGTGGCCGGGCGCGCTCACGCCGGGAATGCCGGCGCCGATGGCTTCGACGCTCGGCTCGGCGGCGCCCCCTTGGCCGCCGGCGATGTGCTCGGCGGCGCGTTTCGCGAAGACCACGGTTTCGAGGAGGGAGTTGCTGGCCAGCCGGTTGGCGCCGTGAACACCCGTGCAGGCGACCTCGCCGCAGGCGTAGAGGCCCGGGACCGTCGTCCGCGCATGGAGGTCGGTGCGGATGCCGCCCATCAGGTAATGCGCGGCCGGCGAGACGGGAATCGGATCCTTCGCCATGTCGATCCCGTGCTCGAGGCAGAACTCGTGGATCCCGGGAAAGCGAACGGCAAGGTCGACGCGGGTGATGCCCGTGCAGTCGAGCGAGACGTGGTCGGCCCCATCCTCGCGCATCTCGTTGGCGATGGCGCGGGCAACGATGTCCCGAGGCGCGAGTTCCGCGAGCGCGTGGTAGCGCGGCATGAAGCGCTCTCCCGCCTTGTTGCGAAGGATCGCGCCTTCGCCGCGGACAGCCTCGGAGATGAGGAACTGCTGCTCGCCCTCCTGCCGGAAGGCCGTCGGGTGGAACTGGTAGAACTCCAGGTCCGCGACCTCCGCGCCCGCCTCGAAGCCAAGGACCACGCCGTCGCCGGTCGTGACGTCCGGGTTCGTCGTGTGCGAATAGAGCCGCCCCGCACCGCCCGTAGCGATAACCACCGCTGGCGCAACGAACGTCTCGTGGGCGCCCGTTTGGAGGTCGATCGCTTCGACGCCAACCGCCCGGCCGTCCTCGACCAGAATGCGCGTGGCCAGGATGTGATCGACGATGGTGATCGCGGGATCGTACGCGGCGCCGGTCAATGCGGTCTCGATCTCGGCGCCAGTGCGATCGCCACCGGCGTGGACGATGCGCGACTGGCTATGGGCAGCTTCCCGGCCGAGCGCGATCTCGCCGTCCAGCGAGTCAAACGGCACGCCATAGGTGATCAGATCCCGGATGCGTTGCGGTCCCTCGAAGCAGAGGACGTGGGCGGCATCGTGATCGACGAGCCCGGCCCCGGCGGCGATGGTGTCGGCCAGGTGTTGCTCGGGCGAATCCAGCGGGCCGATCGCGGCGGCGATCCCGCCCTGTGCCCAACGCGTGTTGCAATCGTCGACGCTGCCCTTGGTGAGGACGAGGACTGGGCCAAGGCGTCGCGTTTCGAGCGCGACGAAGAGCCCCGAGATGCCGCTGCCGAGCACGATGACCCGGTAATCGTGGCGAAGTGGGATCCGCGCGCCTTCAGCCATGGGACTTAGTGTAGCTTTTACACTAAGTCGGGTCCAGAAGCGGGGTGGGGTTCAGGGTTTTGCGCAAGGTCGGGGGGAGTGAGGATGGGGATGGCGGGAGAAGGCCGAGGCTCAGGTGCAGGAAGAAGCATTGGCAGGGGG
>JAKALX010000522.1 GCA_021823905.1 Chloroflexota bacterium
CGCGGTCCGTTGCGGCGGCGGCACGAACCATCGTGCCGACCTCGCCTCGATGGCGATGATCAAGGACAACCACCGCGAGGCGCTGGCCCGCGAAGGTCTGACCCTCGCCCAAGGTGTCGCGGCCATCCGCCGGCGCTCGCCGGGGATTCCGGTCGAGGTCGAAATCGACTCACTGGCCGAGCTGGAAGCCGCGCTGGAAGCGCAGCCCGAGTGGATCCTGCTCGACAACATGTCCGCGCCCGACATGGCTGAAGCTGTTCGGCGCACGGGGGGGCGAGCAAAGCTCGAAGCCAGCGGCGGCGTCACGCTGGAAACCGTCCGCGCCATCGCCGAAACCGGCGTCGACGCCATCTCCGTGGGCTCCCTCACGCACTCCGCGAAGGCGCTGGACATCAGTTTGGAGCTGGAGTTCTAGCGAGGGGCGATGACTGACGACGAACGAGAGCGCCTCATCCAGGAAATAGTTGCCCGTCCTTACCGAAAGGTGATTAGCGGTGACGATCTCGACGGCTACCTGGCCGAGGCGCCCGAGTTGGCCGGGTGCGTCACGGCCGGGGAGACCGTCGAGGAGGCCCTTTCCATGCTGCGCGACGCGATGGAAGGATGGATTGAGTGCGCGCTGGTCGCGGGGGAGGACATTCCCCTTCCCGAGGCGTCCCTCAAACTCAGCGCCTGACCTGCCTCACGGGATAGAGTCCCAGCCCTCGGGAAATGCCGGGATGTCCCACGACGGGTCGGGCCGCCAGTCCTCCCATCCATGGGCGAACGGCCATTCGCCTCGCTTTGCGTCTCCAGCACTCCAGCGCTAATCGCCTTGAGTTCGTGCAGAACTGGTTCCCCAGATCCGGCGCTATCACAATTCGCATCGGAATGGCGAAAAGCACCTCACCATCGCGGACGTTTCGCTCAACCAATGAATCGCCCAGCCGCCACAGTCGTTCCGCCATCGGCGCACGGTAGTGCGGAACACGACAGGCGGGCAACCGCTACCGCAGCCCCACGCCCTCCAGGAACCCGATGGCGCCGCGCACCCGCTCGTCTGACTGGTGCTGGTTAATCTCAAGCGTGTACGACGGCAGGTGCTTCAGGCCTGCTGTGACGTAACCCCAGTCCACGTCGCCGTCGCCGGGGGCGCGATGGTCGCCGATGCCGCTGACGTCGTGCAGGTGAGCGCCGACCGCCCGCGACGACAGGCGATCGAGCCAGGCATGCCGGTCGATGAAACCGAGCCGGTGAAGCACCTCGGCATGGCCAACGTCGTGCCAGTAGCCGGCCTGCTCGCCGACCAGGCCGTCGAGCAGCAGCTCGTACTCCTCCGGCTGAGGGATCTCGTGGTAGTGGTAACGGTTCTCCAGGCCGATAGCGATCCTATGCGGCTCCGCGGCGTGCACGAGCTCGAGCAGCGACCGTCGCGCCGCCTCGACGTGCGCCTCGGCGTCCGCCTTCCGCCTTCCGATCACAGCCTCCCGCAGCTCCACGAATCGATCCGAGACGACGCTTCCCGAGTCGAACATCCGCCGCATCTCCCGCTCTTCCTCGAACTGCTCGGACACGTCGCTCACCTGCCCCAGGTGGACGACGATCCGCTTCGCCCCAATGCGCCCGGCCCAGTCGATGCTCGCCGTCGCGTATTCGATCGCCGCCCGCCGCTCGTCCTCGTCGATCGAGGCCAGGTTGATGTGCGAGTTCCCGCGGCCGTCGTGATGCCGCGCCCAGGGCGCCGGCTGATGCACGGACGCCACCGGCAGTGCGTGCGAGTCGAGAATCTGCCGCAGCTTGTCCTCGCGGGTCGAATGGCTGATCTCGATCGCGTCGTAGCCGGCCTCCGCGGCGTAACGGGCAAACGCGGCGCCGTCTTCGAATCGCTGCTGCTGGGCAAACATCGTTGAGAGCGCAAGCGGCTTCATTTCGGTCGGACGTCCTCCGCCGCCTGCTGCGAGTGGCCGTGACTCGAAGGGACGCCGGCCACGCTGAAGCGCCGCGCCGCCAGCAGAAGCGCCGGCGCCAGTGCTGCCAGGCCAAAGCTCAGCCATAGCCCCGTCGCGTTGGTCATTCCCAGCAGCGGCACGGCGACCGCGCAGACCACACCCGCGAAGAGGCAGAGCGGCAAGTTGACGAGCCCAGCGTTCCCGCGTGTCGCCACCGAGACGGCCAGCCAGGGGACGAACGCGCAGACCAGCCAGCCCGCCAGCAGGAAGCCGAGAAAGATGACCGTAAACAGCACGCAGGCCGCCTTAGCTGATGATGCGGGTGATATCGAAGAAGGTGACGACCAGCACCATCGCCATCAACAGCGCGAACCCGGTGAGATGGACGAGCGCCTCTTTTTCGGGCGCGATGCGTCTGCCCCCGCGCAGGATCTCGATGAGGATGATGAACATCCTGCCGCCGTCGAGCATCGGGATCGGCAGGGCGTTGAAGATGCCAAGGTTCAGGCTGAGGAGCGCTGCAAGCTCGATCAGCGGCCGCCAGCCGTCCTGATGGATGATCTGGCCGGTCTGGCTTGCGATTCCCACCGGCCCCTGGAACGCCGGGCCGTCGCTGGTGGCGCCACTCCCGCCACCGGCCATGATGCGAGCCTGGATCTCGTTCTTCGTGAGGACAACGGTGTCCCAGAGGGCGCCGATCCCTTTGGGCAACGCCTCCCAGGGCGGATACCAGACCGACTCGGTATAAGGGTAGCGTAGCTGGCAGTTGGTCGGGTCGCCGTTCGCGCCAACGTCGGTGCAGGTCGCCGGCGCACCGATCTTCACGCCCGTCGGC
>JAKALX010000523.1 GCA_021823905.1 Chloroflexota bacterium
GAGAGGGCGTTCAGCATCGGTCCGCTGATCGCATTCAGCCGGTCCGGGCGGTTCAGGGTGATCGAGAGGATGCCATCCTGGAAATCGACCAGGATCTCCTCGGTGTCTGGCTTGGGAATCATGAGGGCCTCCGGGGACGGTGGTTTCGACGGAGTGTTGCACCGTGCAACTCACCCCGCAACCAGCCCCGGCTAGCGCAGGAGATACTCGTGGAGGGTAAGACCGCTCTCCCGGACGCGCACGGCAACGTCAACACCCACGTAGCGCACGTGCCAGGCTTCGCCAACGTAGCCCGTGACCGCCTCCCGCTCGTTTGGGTAGCTGACGACGAAGCCGTATTCCCAGCTGTGTGCCGCGACCCATGCGGCTTCAGGTGTGGCACTGAACGACTCGAGACACCCAGCCGGCGCGCAGAGATCGATTGTCGTCCCGAGCTGGTGTTCGCTGTGGCCGGCGCGGGCGCTGGTTCGCTCCGCCTCTTCCGGTCCCAGTTGTTCGGTCCACCAGGCGAACGTAGCTTCCTGTGTCGCATAACTGCGATAGGCGCTGCTCGCGCTGATGGAGTAGCCGTCGCGGCTCGCCCCAGCGGTGAGAGCCGCGAACGCCGCGGCGGCATCGGCTCGGAGGTACAGGCCCAGCCCTGCTAGCTCGACGAGATCATTCGGAACGCAGTCAGGAGCGAGCTCATGCTGCTTGTCGATCGGGACGAGGATGTCGCCGCAGGGCAGTTGCTCCGGGTACGGGGTGCGCGCCGGAGGCAGACCATCGCGAGCGATGCCTGCAAGATGCGCGCGGAGCTGGAGCGGCGATGGCGCCGAGAGGGCGCCGGCAGTTGCGATCAGCATTCCCGCCAAACCGGCCACAAGCAATGCACCGATCCAGAGCCCCTTCGGAGACAGCGTCACAGCGGATTAATGGAGCAGGAATTCGTGGAGCGTCAGCCCGCTGGCATGGACCCTGGCAGCCACGTCCTTGCCGACGTAGCGGATGTGCCAGGGTTCGGCGGCATATCCCGTGACACCCTCCTTGCCCTCTGGGTAGCTGACGATGAACCCGTACTTCCAGGAGTTGTCCGCCAGCCATTTCGCAGCTGCCGTCCCAGTGAAGCTCTCGAGAAAGTGTCCGTCTGTACCTACGTCGGCCGTGGTCCCAAGCTGGTGCTCGCTATGACCCGCACGGGCACTCGTACGGTCGGCGTACTCTTTCCCGCTCGTCTGCACCCAGTAGTTGTACGTCTGCACCTGCGTCGCATAGCTGCGGTACGTGCTGTTCGCCAGCAGCTGGTAACCGTCCTTCCTCGCCTCCGCGAAGAGTTCCTGGATGGCCGACGCTGTTTCGGACCGGAGCGACTGGGCGCCCTCCGCGGAGATGCTTCCTGGCAGGGTAACGAGGTCGGGCGGGGCGCAGTCCTCACCGAGGCGATGCTCTTTGTCGACCGGAGCGAGGATGTCCCCGCAGCGCACGAGCGGGGTGTTGTCGGCCGACAGGGCCGTGCCGGCGGGCGACGCGGTCGGAGTCGTGCTTCCGCCCGAAGGCTTCGTGGCCGGCGTCGCGGGGGGCGCGGTGGCAGTTACGCTGGCGCCCGGCGAAGCGGTTTCCCTGACCGTCCCCGACGTCTTCGCCGTTCCCGAGCCACCAAACGCTCCGGCGACGGCGACGAGCAGCGCGATGGCGGCAACGGAGATCGCGATCAGGCCCCAGAGGAAAGCCGAGTACCAGCGGCTGCTCTCGGCCTTCTTCTTCGCTCCAACGGGAGCTTTTCTACGCGCCTTCGCCATCAGCTAACGATAGCGTCTGACAAAGTTGTAGCCCAAGGCGAACCCCAGCGATGCGGGAAACCAACCGTTACCTGTCACGGCGTTCGCGCGAGTCTCGGGTCGCGACGCACGTCGTCCTCGAACGCCCGCAGGAGAGCGTTCGTAATCTCTGGCTGCTCAAGCTGGAAGAAGTGACCGGCCCCGGCGATTGGCTCCTGGCGAATGAACATCGCGATGTCGCGCAGGTGCGCTGGATCGCCAAGCGGCCTTTCCGCCCAGATCGCCATCAGCGGCTTCTGATCCGCCTTTCGGATGAGAGCGTCGAGGCGGCCGGCAAGCTGGTCCCCGGCGTCGAGCATGCCGGCGGCGACCTCCGCCGGGCAACCCAGCATCGTCGCTCGCACGTGCTGGCGAACCGGTTCCGGCGTGCCTTCGACGAACAGCGACTCGATCCAATCCGCCATCGGCGCCATGCCGCCGGCCTCGCGCACGCGCGCCACGGTGCGCGGGAACCCCACGACCGAGGATTCATCGAGCGGCGAATCTCCCAGTACGACGCCGCTGACCAGGTCCGGCCGGCGCTCGTTGACGAGCAGGGCGATCAGTCCACCCAGGCTGTGCCCGGCAAGGATCGCCGCGGAGACGCCAAGCGCCTCCATGAGAGCGATCACGTCGTCAGCAGCCTGGGACGGGTGGTACGGCCCGACCGCCTCTGAGGCGCCACGCCCGCGGAGGTCAATCGCCAGACAGCGGTGATCACGCGAAAGCTCGTTGAATTGCGGCGCCCAGAAGCTTCGGTCACATGCCCACCCATGCACGAATACAAAGACCGGCTCGCCAGCGCCTCCGTCCTCATAGGCAAGCGAGACACCGTTCACCGTCAACTGCGCCAAGCCAACAGCCCCCGCCGCTTCTTCCGCTTCGGCCGCTGCCCGAGCATTCGCGACGCCCCGGCCAGGGCGAGACCCAGTGCCACCCCGCCGGCGCGGCGCGACGTGCGCGC
>JAKALX010000072.1 GCA_021823905.1 Chloroflexota bacterium
GTCACAGAACGCACGATTCAACTCGAAATTGTTCCAGACGAGGCGCAGGTAGTCGTTCGCATCGTCCATGATCACGTCGCCACCCGACCAGCCGTAGTAGCTGGCGCCAGGTCCGCCGGCGAAGGTCGCGCTCTGGCCGGGCGGGAGCAGACCGGTGAGGCCAAGATGCTGTTCCGGCTGGCTGAGATCCCTAGGGCGGCTGCGCAGAGCGAATCCGTCGAGCGACACGGTGTTGGTTCCCTTGTTCGTGACCGTGAACAGCTCTTGACCAGCGCCACCGGAGGCGCAGATCAGCCCGGTGATGCGGACGTTTCCGGGGATGGGCGCTGGCTGTGCGGGGAAGGTAACGATCACGTTCACCGGGTTCAGAAGACTGTCGGAAACCTTGACCCATGCCTGGCACTCGTCGTCGGCGACGGTCGCCTTCGCGATGCCGGTGTTCAGTTTGTTCCCCTGGTCATCGACGGTGTCGAAGGTGGTTGCGATCGCCATCCGCCGGTCAGAACTGATCTCCGTCGGCTGGCCCTGCGCTTCGAGAATGGCCCCCTCGCCAGAGTCGATCTGGAATTGCACGCGAACACCGAGCACGTTGTTCCAGGATCGTGCGTCGCAATAGCCATCGCGATCGACCAGGTGCGCTACGACGTACTTTTGGTAGGGGACGTCGGTGTTGACAACGGTAACCTGCTTCAGACCGCCCCACGTCCACTCGGTCTGTGCGACATTTGATCCCACCTCGGGCATTTTGCCCGGGTTCTCGATGTAGTCTGCGACCGCGGAGTAGCGAGTGTGACCAACAACGTCGCCGGGCTTGCAGTGGGGACTGCCGGTCACGACGTTCGTGGCGCAGCCTTCGAAGCTGAGGTTGTAGTCGCCAAACGTGTGAATCGTGGCCGCCGCTCCCTGCGCGGTGAGTGTAATGGTGCGAGGTTTCGGAATGACGCCCTGGCCGTCCGGAACGATGGTGAACTGCGGAGTCGCCTGGCTCGAATCCGACGGAAGCAGCCAGCCGACCGCACCGTTCTTTACGCCCGCGGCGAAGCTGTTGACGACGGCCTCGTCTTGCATCAGGAACGTGATGTGAAGAGGTGGCAGATCAGGTCCCGGCCAGTTCGAGCGGAAGTCGGAGAGGCCCTGAAGGCTCGCCCAGTCGTCGGGGACAACCCAACGGTCGGCGGGAAGGCGCCGGCCGTCAGGTTTGGTCTCGGCTGCTCGACCGGAAGGGTTTGAGCCAACAAACCACCCCCGCGCGGTGGCGGTGAGGTCGCCAGGCGATGAGACGTTCGACGTGGTCGTCGCGGTGAGCGTCACGTCTTCAATGGCAAGGAAGAAGATCGGGAAGTCGAGTTTGGAGTAAGGGTTGCCGTCGATCATCGCCTGGATGTCGACCTCGCCCGGATCAGCGCTCGTGTAGAGCACGGTGATGGAACAACTGCTGTCGAGATCGCCCGATGCCGAGCTCGAGGTTGCGGTGACGCCCGAAGACGCAATAAAGGAACCGCGCTGCCTCGCCGCCCGCGTAAGGGTCACGTGGATGGCCGGCCCACTGGACGGGCAGCCGCTGAAGCCGTAGGTGATTGGCACTACCTGGCCCGCCCACGCGACGCGCGGTGTCTTCGCGACGCGCGCGTAGCTGAAGACGAAATCGACGTATTCGGTCGGTTCGGCGATGGTCGATTGGCCGGGGTAGAAAACGTCGATCTTGACGCGCAGGCCCATCCCGGGGCTGCAAGAGTCGCCAGCGATAGAGACACTCAGATCATCAACAGCCGACGTCACATCGCCCCCGAACGAGAACCTGCCGCCAATGCTGACGCCCCAGATGTCTCGCAGGTTCGGCTTGAACGTGAAGATTGTTTGGGGGGGAGGGCTCGGGTTGTTGACCTCGTAGATGGCCCCGGGCGGATTCGGCACTCCCAGGCTGCTTGCGAACCCGTTCCTGAACTCGCCGCTGCGAGTGTCCTGCGCGATGACATTCGACGGCAGCGTGAAGTGCCCACAGACCCCGGTGGGGTCCTCGATCGTGGCATGGAGGACGGCTCCCTGGAGGTACCCGCTCACCGTTCGGCCGCCGCTGCGATGCGAGCCAAGGACCCACTCCGTCAGGGACATGTCCGCGGTGAAGGGCCCGCCGGAGGTCGCCGGGTTAATCGGCACGCCGAACCGGAGCGGCGCGTCGATGACGGTGTAGGTGATCGTGCCGTCGGCGGGCTCGCCGCCCGACGTCAACGCAGTGCTGTCGATGCGGTTCCACTGGACAACGAGGGGACCCGTCTGGACCGTTATCGTGCCGGGCTGAGTGACGGACACCCATTGTGCATGGCCGCCCGAGAAGTTGGCCGTCACAGTCTGCTCTCCGGGCGTCGACGAGCTGTAGCTGAAGCAGAGCGTGCCGGCCGGCACGCCTGCGGCAAGGGTACCCGGGCCGCCGCGGAAGACGTTTACCACGGAGGCGGTCGGCTGGTCCTGGCCGGAGACCGGGGAAATCATCACGTCGGATGGCAGCATGGTATCGGTTAGAGCCGTACCGAGGATGCAGGCGACCTCCGGGGCGCCGACGACGAGCTGCGGCGACACTTCCTGGGTAAGTACGTCGCCGCCCGCGCCGATGTGCGCCAGCGCGAAGCCGCCGGGAATGTGCAGGGGGGCCGAGAGCGTTACCGTGTGCGACTGGTCGTCGCCGTCCGGAAGAAACTTGGGGAGCAGGCGGTTGTAGACAGCATCGAACGAGAACGTCACGTTGGTGTCGATGGTCGCTCCGCCGGAGGAGAGGGTCGCGCACCACTGGGTGGAGTCTGTCGGATCAAGCTGGACCGATTGGACGGTGACTCCCCCGCTCGACGGCACCCAGTCTCCGACCGCGACCTGGTCCAGAGGGTCCGGGACGACGGTGTTGGGATTTGAGGCGTGCCCTGTGAGGAATGACGGATCCCAACCAACGGTGCAAACGTTCGCGAAGCTGCCAATCGCGGTCGCGCGCAGGGTGACCGTCACCACCGGGATGAAGTCATTGGGGTCGGTGGAATCGGCCAGTTCGTTCAGGGTGATCGTGTGGGCGCCGCTCGCGTCTTTGTACGTCCAGGAGACCTGGAGCGTCTTGTAGCCTACGGGCGCCTGGGCAACGACGCAGAACTTGTCGCCGTTGGCCGTGGGCGTGCCGGGATAGCCCAGCGGCGCATCGACGCTCGTCAGCCACGGCGTCGTCGGATCGGCGCGCAGAGTGCCGGGAAGCGGCACGGCGACCGTCGCGGGGCTGCTCGAGCTGATGGGGTCGGTCCCGAGCAACGAGAATCCGAGGTTCGCGGCCGGGATTGTCGACGTGTCGGCCACGAGGTTCTGCGTGTGGAGGGTGACGCAATAGCCGTTCGTGCCGAGCGTGAGGCTCGCGCTGGCTGGAAGAGGATGCGAAAGGTCGTTCGCGTAGAGGCGCGGAGGGTTGACCGTGTCGGCGGCGTTCGAGGGGTTAACCGGCGAGAGCGCGTCCCAGCTCGCATTGGCGTCGCCGTTCTGGGCGCGCGCCGGCGTGACCACCGCAAGGCGCCCGCTCTCACCGAGCAGGACCACCAGAAGGACGAAGACGGCGGAAAGAACAATCCGCCGGCGGCGGTAGGCCATGAAGTCCCCCAAGGACTCTAATTGGACGTACCCCGCCGGACGTCGCTGTCCGGAACACGCGCTACCCACTCGCGCGGGCAGCACGGCGTCTCGACCCGCCGGGCAACCCTAACCGAGCCAGTTATGCGGGATTAATGGGCCTACCGTCAAGGGTTTCCCCTGTAAAATGTACACTCTGATGATCAAAGCATGAATCAGGGGCGTGCCGGCCAGAGCACGCCCCTGATTGCCCCCTGACCAAGGTAGGAGCGGCGGCTAACGTCTTCGAGCGCGGGAGAGCGTTGCGGCGGCGTAGGCCGCGGGCATCGCGAGCAGCAGGGTGGCCACGAGTAGAATGAGCGGAGCGAGTTTGTTCGCGTGGGGGGTGGCTGCGGCCCCGGCGCCGGTGTCTGGCGGCAGCGGGGTGTTGTCCGCGCCCGGGCCGCTGGAACGCGCACCACGGACTTCGTTGATCGGCGTTTCCGGGAGCGCTGGCCCGACGGTGTCGATTGGCGCCTGGAACGATAGCTTCGGCGCGCCGGGGCAGAGTGTGAGAGCGAACCGAACGGCAGCGGTGGCCGAGTTCAGATCGACGGCCACGGCGCCGGTGGCCGGCTCGGTGAGCGCGTAGAACGCGCCGCCCGTGCACGAGAGCTTCGTGTCGTTGCCGAGGATCTGGCGAACGGTGTAGGCGCCATAGGGCAGGGCGGCGCTTGAACCGGTCGCGCTGAGGGCGTCGCCGCTCGTTCCCAGCTGGATGGTGTCGGCGACCGCGCCCGAGGCGTTGACGACTTCGAACCGCCAGGTGCGAGCGGCCGCGTTGGCGTCGGCGGCGAGGGAGACGGTGACCTCGACCGTGCCGAGCTGGACGAAGCGAGCCTCGCCGGTCGCGAGAACGGCGCCGCCGAAGCTGGCGCTGACGCGAACGTTGCCGGGCGTGGCGCGCGAGACGTGGACTGCGCCTGCGGCGGCCGTGCTGCTCAGGCGGCTGAGGGGATCGACGCCGACAAGATCACCACCCATGACGTCGAACTGCAGACCCGGGAGGAGCGCGGTCTCGCCCTCGAGATGTACGCCCAGGACGGCCTCGCCGCCCGCGGGAAACTGGGAGGCGGCAGGGACGAGAGTCACGCTGAAGGCGGGTGCGGCGCTCGCGGCCGGCGCGCTCAGGAGGGCGACGGCGAAGGCAAGGACCGAGAGAACGGCGATAGTGAAGCGCTGGAAGGTGGTCATGTCGTCTGCCTCTGCGGCGGTCTGCCACTTCCTCTTCCGGTTGCCCGGCGATCCCGGTGGGACCCGTGGCTTTGCGTGAGCGCGGTTGCCCGCGTCGTGCCCGTGCGAACGAGGGGGTGCCGGCCACTCTTTCGTACCAGGCTGTCCACGCAGGTGACCAATCCAGTGAACGCAGGGTAACAATAGCGTGGCATGTCAACCGCTGGCCATATGAGCGGAGTTAGAAGTGGGGGGAGGGAGGAGGGAGGAGCGAGGAGGGAGACGGGAGGAGCGCACGCTGAGGTTCATTCCGGTCGTCAGACCTGGCCGATCGTGTCACTGAGCTCGGTAAGCGCGCGCTTTAACGCCGCGTAGCGTGCCGGCCCGAGCAGGGCCGCCCATTCGCCCTCGAGACGCTCGAGAGACGCACGAGCGGCCCGCTCGACGGCGTCGCCACGAGCGGTGAGGCGCACGAGGCTCGCCCGGCCGTCGCGCGGGTCCGGCACGCGTTCCACATAGCCGGCGCCGGCCAGGTAATCGACAAGGTAGCCCATGGATTGCTTGGTGATCTGCGCCCGTTCGGCGAGCTCCGTCTGGCGGGCGCCTCCGGGATCGATGAGCTGGAAGACGACGAAATGCGCGGGCCGCAGGTCGCCGAAGCCGGCCCTCACCAGGTCCTCATGAATGCGCCGAACAGTCTCCTGAAAAGGGATGCGGAGGAGGGCGCCGATCATTCTCGGGGGACGGCCAACCGGCGCGGGAGGGAGGGGCTTGACAGTCATAGTCAGATGCTCTTACTTTCTTTATTAGTCAGGCAATCTGACTATATCTGCCCGAACCGCTGAATACGAATGGGAGGAGCCCGCGATATGACTTCAGCCGCTACCGATCAACGGCCGTTGCCGGCCGGCGCCGGCGAGTTTTGGTTCCTTGGCACGAAGATGACCATGCGCGCCTCGGGCGCCAGTACCGGCGGCGCGCTCGGCTTGATCGAGCAGGTGGCGCCCGCGGGATTCGCCGCGCCGCCTCACGTCCACCACGGAGAGGACGAGGGGTTCTACGTCGTCGCCGGGTCGCTCACCTTCCATTGTGGCGCGTCGGTCATCGCTGCCGGTCCGGGAGCGTTCGTGTGGTTGCCCCGCGACCAGCCACACTGGTTCGAAGTGGACGCCGCGGGCCCTGCGACACTCCTCCAGCTGAACACGCCCGCCGGCCTGGAGCGGTTCTTCGCGGAGATGGGTACACCTGTCCAGGACTCGGCCATCGCTCCCGCCGGTGAGCCGGACATCGGACGCCTGGTGTCACTCGCTGCGAGCTACCAGGTCGAGTTGCTCCCGCCCACGGCCCACTGAGCGAGGGGATTGCACATGATCGCGCGTCTCGGGGTCTTTGACCGAATGCCCGGCGACATCCACGCCGGATACCGGCGCAACCTGCTCGAACGCTTCAAGCCGGCACTGGAAGTTCAGGAGGGGTTCATCGCTGGCTACTGGCTCGAGGCGCCGGATGGCAGGGAACTTTCCTTCACCATCTGGGAGAGCGATGAGGCGCTCACGAGCGGCGCGCTGCGCGCGAACGCGGCGCCACTCCTCCCCGGTCAAGACGGCTCGAAGATCCCGTCGCCTGCCGTCGTCGAGACCTACACGGTCGTGGCCCGGGCGCCAGGAACGCGAGCGATCGCTGACGCGTCCCCATGAGGTAAGCGTGGGGACCAGGACACCGCGCGTCATGGAGCCATGCGGGTGTGCGGCATGAAGCCGGGAATCCCAACATCGCCGCCAGCAAGTGCGGCGAGAGTGCCCAGGTCGGCAGCATGACTGTAAAGGTGGGCGATGGCTCGCGCGATCAATTGGCCAACCGTCCATCCCGAGAACCTCGAGGTTTCGAGCATCTTCCCAGGGCTTCTCAGATCGGCATCGGCCAGCGCGTTGAGGATCCCGGTCGCCTGTTCAAACACCCTGCGCAGCGCATCGGTTCCTTCGGCGAAGCTGGGCCACTGCGTCCGGTCGTGCTGCCAAGCGTCGAACCAGGGATCCCGATCAAAGCCTCCGACGTAGGCGCCGATCCACAACTGATGAGGCGCGGCAGCGTGCGTGACTATCCACGAGCCCGGGTTCAGGCCCGCCGGTGCGCGCTCATGGAACTCCGGCGGCACCGCCTCGGCGGCGTCGAGGAACGACTCCTGGGCGTCAAGTGCGAACCGAGCCAGCAGTGGCGGTGCCAAGGTCGATACCTCCGATTGAGAGGAACACGATAAGCCGAATTCGCACGACGGGCTCGCAGGCGAGCTCAGCGTCGGCAGGCCGACGGTAGATCCGGAAGTCACGGGACATGTCGGAAGCGTGGATCTGGCGCGAAGCGAGATGGGAGTGGAAGGAGCTTGACTATTGCTTTTCCGCCTACCGTTCGATACTGTACTCGGGCGGTTGAGAGGACTGCTTTGCGGTTCCGACCTCGCCGGCTTGACTGCTTTGCGGTTCCTGACCGGTGAGGCTCTCCCGCCTTTTTCTTTGCCTGGGATCTACCGGAGAGCGCGGCCACGTACCTCCTTTACGTCGATGAGTCGGGCACCCATGGCGGAAGTCCGTGTTTGATTTTGGGCGGAATCGCACTTCACGAGCGCGACGCGTGGTACCTCCAGAATCGGCTGACGGACGCGGTACGGCGTGTGCTGCCCGCCGGATGCGACCCTGCCGATTTCGAGTTGCACGCCTCCGAAATGAAGAGCCCGACACACGGCAATCAGAACCGGCCGCCGTCTGGCTGGGCAGCGATTCCCCAAGCGGTGCGAGAGAGGGTCCTCGCCGAAGCCTATCGGGTCATCCGCACGTATCGCCCCGTTGACCACCGTTTTCCCGTCGCCTTGTTTGGGTCAGTCGTGGAGGGTCCGGACCGGGAGCGCCGAGCCTACGAGGAGATCCTTCACAAGTTCGACGAAATGTTGAACCGGCGCACTCGGGAGCGCGGGGAGCGCGGGGAGCGCGAGACGGGCTTTGTCGTCCACGACAAGCGCGCCATCGAGCGGGACGTGCAACGCGCCGCGCAGAACTGGCGCGAGATTGCGGGTCGGATGGGCACCCTCACTCATCTCGCTGACGTACCTGTCTTCGCTGATTCTAAGGCCAGTCGACTGCTTCAAGCGGCCGACCTCGTTTCCTGGGCGCTCTGGCGCTACTACGGGTTGACGACGCCTGACACGCGCTGGGCGTCTGGCCTGTGGTCGTTGTTCGACGGCCCCGATGGCGGCGTAATGCACGGATTGATCCATGTCTCGCCGAGGTTCAGGTCTGGGTGCACGTGCCCACCCTGCGCCAGCCGCCGGCCGCTACCTCCCGCTCCGCTGACGGAGTGACGACATCACTTCCTCCCGCCAAATGCGCCCTCCCCGCCCCTGCGCTACGCTAACACTTCCATAACGCCGAATCGGGCCGCCCTTGACGGCCCTGGAGAACACCTGCATGGCCGAAGCGCGCACCATCTCCCAGAAGATCTGGGACAACCACGTCGTCCGCAGCGAGGCGGGCAAGCCCGACCTCATCTACATTGACCTCCATCTGGTCCATGAGGTCACGTCGCCGCAGGCGTTCGAGGGGCTGCGGCTGGCGGGACGCAAGGTCCGGCGGCCGGACCTGACGATCGCGACGGTCGACCACAACGTGCCGACGCTCGACCGCGACAAGCCCTGGACGGACCCGCTTTCGATCCAGCAGGTCGAGGCGCTGAAGACGAACTGCGCCGAGTTCGGCGTGCCGCTTTACGGCGTGAACGATCAGCGCCAGGGGATCGTTCACGTCATCGGGCCGGAGCAGGGACTGACGCAGCCGGGCATGACGATCGTTTGCGGCGACAGCCACACGGCGACCCACGGGGCCGTTGGCGCGCTCGCCTTCGGCATCGGCACCAGCGAGGTCGAGCACGTGCTTGCCACGCAGACGCTGCCACAGGCGAAGCCGAAGACGATGTCGGTCGAGGTCAACGGCGAGCTGCACCCTGGCGTGACCGCGAAGGACGTGATCCTGGCGATCATCCGCAAGATCGGCGTCTCGGGCGGCATCGGGCACGTCATCGAGTACCGGGGCGAGGTGATTCGAAGCCTGTCGATGGAAGGCCGGATGACGGTCTGCAACATGACCATCGAAGGCGGCGCGCGGGCCGGGCTGGTCGCGCCGGACGAGACGACCTTCAAGTACGTCGAAGGGCGGCCGCATGCGCCGAAGGGCGCCGACTGGGAGAAAGCGCTCGACGCCTGGCGCGAGCTGACAACCGACGAGGGGGCGGCGTTCGACACGTCCGTCACGCTCGACGGTTCGGAGATCGAGCCGCACGTCACCTGGGGGACGACGCCCGCCCAGAGCGTCCCCGTGACCGGCCGCGTGCCTTCTCCCGACGAGGCGGCGAACGCTGGGGCGAAAGAGCTGGCCGAGCGCTCACTGCAGTACATGGGCCTGACCGCCGGGACGGCGATCGAGGACATCCCGATTGATCGCGTCTTCCTCGGCTCGTGCACGAACTCGCGGATCGAAGACCTGCGCGCGGCGGCCGAGGTGGTCAAGGGCCGCACGGTCGCGAAGACGGTGCGGGCGATGGTCGTACCGGGCTCGGGACTGGTGAAGTGGCAGGCGGAGCAGGAGGGCCTGGACAAGGTCTTCCGCGACGCAGGCTTCGAATGGCGCGACGCGGGCTGCTCGATGTGCCTGGGGATGAACCCGGACATCCTGCTGCCGGGCGAGCGCTGCGCCTCGACTTCGAACCGCAACTTCGAAGGCCGCCAGGGGCGCGGCGGCCGGACGCACCTTGTCAGCCCGCAGATGGCGGCGGCGGCGGCGATCGCCGGCCACTTCGTCGACATCCGCACCTGGAAGTAGAGGGTTAGACACGGAGGCACAGAGAGCACAGAGCTTTCTGTGTTAGCGGCGTGCGATTCGACAACAGAGAAAGGAGGACGGGGACACAGTTGCCAGAGAGAAAGATCTCTGTGCCCTCTGTGTCTCTGTGGTTAGTCGAATGGAGAAGTTTGAGACGGTGAAGGGGCGCGCGATCCCCATGAATCGCGCCGACGTGGACACGGACCAGATCATCTCGAAGGAGTTCCTGAAGCGGATCGAGCGGACCGGCTTCGGGCCGTTCGCCTTCGACGAGTGGAAAAAGGACCCGGCGTTCATCCTGAACAACCCGGAGTACAAGGGCGCGCCCATCATGGTGACCGGCCCGAACTTCGGCTGCGGGTCGAGCCGTGAGCACGCGCCCTGGGCGCTCGAGGACATGGGCCTGCGGGCGATCATCGCGCCCTCGTTCGCGGACATCTTCCGCAACAACTGCGCCAAGATCGGGCTGCTGACGGTGACGCTGCCACAGCGCGACTGCGAATACCTGTTGGCGCGGCACGAAGAGCTCCCGGGGGCTGAGCTTGTCGTCGACCTGGCCTCCCAGACGGTTTCGACGGCTGACGGGACCTTCTCGCGGCACTTCGACGTCGACCCGTTCGTGAAGCACTGCCTGCTCGAGGGGCTCGACGAGATCGGCCTGACGCTGCTCGAGGGCGAAGCGATCGACCGCTTCGAAGGCGAGCGCTCGAAGCTCTACCCGATCACGAGCGACGCGGCATGAATGGTGGCGGGCCGCGGCCGTCGTTCCGGTCGTCAGTGACGAACTGGCGGGAATACGACGCCCCGTTTGCGACGAAGCTGCGGCTGGCGCTGCGGAACAACTGGCGGAAGGTCCGCACGCGGAGCACCTGCTGCGGGAACGACGGCGAGCCCGGCTGCTGACAGGTGGCGGAAGCGCCCCGTGCGGGCGAGTAGATTCGCAGCAGGTTCATGCGGTCCCGGAGCGCCCTGCCCCGCAGCTACCGGAGCCGTGATTGGAGCGTCTTGAGGAGTTCTGTCGCTGTCGGCTCATGGACGGCCAGGGGCAGGGTTTCGAGCGCGGCCGCCAGCCTATTCCGGTCGAACTCCCCGGCAAGCGAGCGGGCCGCGATTTCGAAAAGGTCGTGGCGGCGGCTGGCGACGATCGCGGCGAGCAGGTAGCGGTAGATGTCGATGGACGAGAGTCCGCGCAGGAAGCCTGCGAGCCAGGCCTCGATCTCCGGGCCGCCCCGGTGGGCGACTACGAGGTCGCAGAGCCCGAGCAGGATGACCTCGCGAGGATCCTCCAGGTTGGCGATCACCGGCACGAGCACAGCCTCGGGTACGCCATCGAGCCCGCGGATGGCCTCAAAGAGCGGCTCGGCCGGGGTTTCGCCGTCAGCCGCCTGGACGAATACCAGGAGCGCGGGCCACTGGTCGCGGGCGGTGAGAACGCGCGCGGCCGTGGTCGCCGGCTCGCCCGTCATGTGCGAGGTGGACCGGGGGTCCGAGGCGTTCGCGAGCATGACGGCGGCATGGGCGACGGCGAGCTCGGGATCGAGCCGGTCGAGGGCGACCAGGGCGGCGGCGCGAAGCACGGCGGCGCCGGCGTTGTCGGTGGGCGTCCATTCGACGGTGACGACCGCTTTCTCGATGAGGGGAAGGTCGTCGTTCGTGAGCTGCTGATCAAGATGGCCGAGGATCGCGGCGCGCAGGAGCCCGCCCGGATCGCGCTTTGGCGAGGACGAGAATTGCTGGAGCAGGCGGCGGAGCGGATCGGCGGCCTGCTCGGGAGGAGCGTCGCCCAGGGCGGCAAGCGCCTGGTGCAGGACGAGGGGGTCGTCGGATTCGCGCAGGAGTTCGATGGCGAACTCGAGACGGCGTGCGGGGTCGTTCTTGAGGGCGGCCAGGCGATCGAGCGCGCGGCGAGAGGCGGCGGAAGTGCTGCGGCCGGTCACGCCGGCAATGGTAGTGGAATTGGCGGCAGCTCATGCGGGCACGCTGGCGCTCGGCTGCCGGGTTGTTGGTGGAATTGCGCGCGGCGGCGGTTTCCGGCATGTTCCGGGTGTGGGCGACGAGCACGATTACCTGTCCCCGCTCAAGGAGCAGTACGCTGGGCGCTTCTGGGCGCTTGTCGGCATGGAGATCACGTTTGCCGAGCGCGGCCACGTCCTCGGGCGGGTGAAGCTGCGCGATGAGCATCTGAACTACAACGAGGTGGTGCACGGCGGGGTGATTTCGAGCCTGGTCGACTCCGTGGCCGGAGGCTGCGTGCGGACGTGCCGGCCGCTCGCCGAGGTCAAGGCCCGCCCGCATGCGACAAGCGACCTGCACGTGGTCTACCTCTCGCCGGCGACCGGGAGCGAGCTTGTTGCGGAAGGCCGGATCGTGAAAGAAGGACGCACTGCGATCTTCACCGAAGTGGAGGTGAAGGACGATCGTGGCCGGCTCGTCGCGCGGGGGCTGGTCACGTTCGTGATCGGCTCCGGGCCGCCCGTGGGGAAGGGC
>JAKALX010000524.1 GCA_021823905.1 Chloroflexota bacterium
ACCAGCACGTCGGCCTCCTCCAGCGCCCGCCGGAACGCCTCCTTGATCTCGTACGAGACGCGGTACGCGCGGGCCAGGCCGATGGAGTCGGGCAGGGGCTGCGAAAGCACCGCCTGCAGCTCGGGGCTGAAGTCGTCGCGCCGCTTCGTGAACGCCTCGCGGTGGTACTCCTGGCCCTCCGCGTTGACCAGTGCCCAGGCCTCCATCACCTGCTCGCGCGTCACGCCTGGCTCAACGTCGCGCACCTCCGCGCCCAGCTCTCGGAGCACACCCAGCGCCGCTTCGACCGCAGACCGCACCTCGTCCTCGAGCAGCCCGTAGAACAGTGACCGGGGAACACCCACGCGCAGTCCGCGAATGCCGCTCGCCAGCGCCGCCCGGTAATCCGGCACCGGCACCGGCACGGTGGCGAAGTCGTCCGGGTCGTAGCCGGCGATGGCGCCAAGCATGATGGCGGCGTCCTCGACCGTCTTCGTGATCGGCCCCGGGTGGTCGAGCTGCCACGACATCGGGACAATGCCAGCCTTGCTCACCCGGCCGAACGTCGGCTTCAACCCGACGCAGCCGCAGAGGGCGGCCGGGATGCGGATGCTCCCGCCGGTGTCGGTCCCCAGCGTGCCGGCCGCCATCCCGGCGGCGATCGCGGCCCCCGAGCCGCCGCTCGAGCCGCCGGGGATGCGGTCGAGGTCCCAGGGATTGTGCGTCGCGCCATAGTGCGGGTTGTTCGTCGTTGTCCCCCAGGCGAACTCGTGCGTGTTGGTCTTGCCAAGCAGCACCGAGCCGGCCTCGCGCAGCTTCCGCGCCGCCGTGCAGTCCTTCCCCGGCACGTGGTTCGCCAGGACCTTCGAGCCCGCCGTCGTGCGAATGCCGGCCGTCTCGTACAGGTCTTTCAGCCCGATCGGGATGCCGTGGAGGACGCCCCGGTAGTTCCCGGCCGCGATCTCGCTCGTCGCAGCCTTCGCGTCGGCGGTCGCTCGCTCGGCCGTCAGCGTGACGTAGGCGTTCGTCTCCGGCTGCAACCGCTCGATGCGCGCCAGGTAGGCGCTGGTGAGCTCGGCCGGGGAGATCTCCCGGCGCGAGATGCGTTCCGCGGCCGCGGCGATGGTCAGGTCGGTCAGGTCTGTCACGGTGGATGGCTCCGTTCAGTTCTCGTCCGCATCCTAACCGGCCCGGTCAAGGGCTTTCCCGAACCTGGCCGGGAGAATGCCTCACGGGCGCCTTCCCTCTATTGACCCTAGCCACATCGTTCGACATTGTTCAGGAGATGGCTACGACTTCCGCCCTCTTCGCCCCTTGCTCAGTCTCCGCGGCGGCGGCTGCGGCGCATGCGCGCGGGTAGAGTGGCGGTCGCAGCAATCGCATCTGCACAACATCCAGACCGCCTCCGGGCGGTCTTTCTGTGAACGCACAGACGGCGCCTGGCGGGAGACAGGAACTGAACATGACGCTCACCTCGGCACCGAACTCGTCCCGCTTCGTCTCGCATCGCATGCAGGCGGTGCCGCCGAGCGGGATCCGCAAGTTCTTCGACCTCCTGAGCACGATCGAGGACGTCATCTCCCTTGGCGTGGGCGAGCCCGACTACGTGACCCCCGCGCCGATCCGCCGCGCCGCGATCGCGAGCATCGAGCGCGGCGACACGCACTACACCTCGAACTACGGCCTGCCCGAGCTGCGCGAGCGCCTCTCCGACCACCTCTTCCGCCTCTACGGCGTCCGCTACGACCCGCGGAACGAAATCGTCATCACCAGCGGCTCCAGCGAAGCCCTGGACATCGCCCTTCGCGCGATTCTGGACCCCGGCGACGAACTCCTCTGCGCCGACCCCTCGTATGTCGCCTATCTGCCCGCGACCCTGATGGCCGGCGGCTCCTTCGTGCCGGTGCCGACGTATGCATCGAACGACTTCCGCCTGCTCGCCGGCGACGTGGAGGCCGTTATCACGCCGCGAACGAAGGCGATCCTCGTCGGTTACCCCGCGAATCCCACCGGGGCGACGATGGGCCGCGAAGACCTCGGCGCCATTGCCGAAGTCGCGGCGAAGCACGACCTTGCCGTGATCAGCGACGAAATCTACGACCGGCTGACCTACGACGGCGTCCACACCTGCTTCGCCTCGCTGCCGGGGATGCAGGAACGGACGATCCTGATGGGCGGCTTCAGCAAGGCCTACGCGATGACCGGCTGGCGGCTTGGCTGGATCGCGGCTCCTGGGCCGCTCGCCGAAGCCGTGATGAAGGTCCACCAGTACGTCATGATGTCCGCCCCCACAGCGGCCCAGTACGCCGGGATCGCCGCCATCGACCAGGGCGAGGCGTTCATCGCCGAGATGGTGGCCGAGTACGACCGCCGCCGCCGCCTGATCGTCGACGGCTTCCGGGCCGTCGGCCTGCCGACGTTCGAGCCGCGCGGCGCCTTCTACGCCTTCCCCGACATCACGGCCACCGGGCTCGACAGCGTCGCCTTTAGCGAGCGCCTCTTGAGCGAGGAGCGCGTCGCGGTCGTCCCCGGGAGCGCGTTCGGCGCCGGCGGCGAAGGCCACGTCCGCGCCTGTTACGCCAGCGCCTACGAGGACATCGAGCGCGCCCTGGAGCGGATCGGCCGGTTTGTGCAGCGGCGGCGGTAGGGCGAACGCCTGTTGTCGTATGTCGGGCGGTGTCTTCGACTTTCAGGCGAGCGATTGGACCACGTAAGCCAAGACCATCCAAAACAGGAGAATCCCAACGATCGCGACGAT
>JAKALX010000073.1 GCA_021823905.1 Chloroflexota bacterium
CGGCTGCGTCCGTCGCGGCGCCCCTGGCGGCGGTGAGCGCGGTCGGAGCGCTGACAGGGAACGAGACGCTTGCGAATCCGGTGACGCTGGTTTCGCACGTTGCGAGCCGCGTGGGGATCACGAGCGACAGGAGTCAGCAGGACGAGACACCGCCAACCATCCCGCCGCCGCCATCGCGCCCGGCGCCGGTTCAAAACGCCGTGCCATCGCAGGGCCCACGCGAGACGAACACCAATCCGAGCTTGTTCACGCCGCCGCTGTTCGGGTTGCCGCCAGGGCTTGCCGGCGTTGGCGGCTGGTGCCTGGGAACGGGCTGTGCCGTCGAAGGGCCCGGCGGTAAGGTAAACGGGCAAGGCCCGAGCAGGCCGGTCGTGGCGCCGAACGTGAGCACGCCGAAGGATTCGCCGAGCTCGGGGCCGGCGAACGCGGGACAGGGCAGCGCGAACGCGGCCGGCGCCCATGCCGATGGCAACGGCTGCGACGACACGATCCCGGCGAGCAACGGAACGGGACCAGCGATTGTTGGCGGACCGCCCGGCTGCACGGCCGGGAACAGCGGCGATCACCGCCAGAACGGATCCGCCGGATCGCCCGCCGCGACTCCTGGCGCGATCGATTCGAAGCCAGGAGCCAGCAGCGGCAACCGCACGAACGGGAACAACGGGAACGGCGGCGGAAGCGGGCACGGGCCCGGCGACGCTGCCACGGCGATCCCGGGCAGAGCACCCGCGCCCGGGCGGCGCTTCGGCCGCTGACGCGCCGGAGGGATCTCGCGGACCGGCGTACACGCATCGGGATTTGCATGAGGGGAAGTGCGCGGCCGAACGCTGTGAAGGTGGCGCGGCGCGCCTCACCCCGGCCCGCCTTGCCGGCGCGAACCGTGAACCGTGGATCGCCTATGCCCATGACGCAGGTCATGGCGCGATGTCCACGAACCCGGCAGAAGTGACAGGGCAGACGCGGCCCCCAAATACGGTCGCGAAGAGGAGTTGCCCTGGTGGAATTGAAAGAAGTCATCGGCCGCCGTCGCACGATTCGTTTCTTCCTGCCCCACAGACCGGTGGAGCGAGAGAAGGTCCAGAAGATGCTGGAAGCGGCGCGCCGCGCCTCGTGCGCCGGAAACGTGATGAACGTCCGCGCGATCGTCATCTGGCGCGAGCAGGCGAGCGAGAAGCAGATGAAGGCGATCGCCCCGCGCATCGGCTACCAGCAGATGCACACCGCCCCGGTCTTCATCTTCTGGTACAGCGAAGCGTCGGTGTACATCGGCGACGCCTGGCCCGACAACGTGCTGAAGCTGGCCGAGGCCCGGCGCATCGGCGTCGACGTCGAGGCGACACGCGCCGAGATCAACGAAAAGCTGCGGCCGGGGTTCCTCGTGGCGGGTAAGGCCATGGCCGTGGCGCCGCTCGCCTTCATGGACGTCGGCCAGGCGATCTGCCAGGCGACGCTCGTCGCCTACGAAGAGGGCCTCGGCTCTTGCCTGATGGCGAGCCCCCGGCTCGATCGCGTGGCGAAGCTCTTCAACCTGCCGGAGACGGCGACGCCGATCTGCATCCAGGCGCTGGGGTACCCGGCCGAGTCGTGGGAAGCAGGCGGCCAAACTCCGAAGCCGAAGCTCGAAGAGATGTTCCACGACATGGAGGTCGGAAAGCCGTTCAAGTCGGACCCGAAGATCGTCCAGGAGCTGACCGACGCGAAGCTGATCCAGACGCCGGCGCCGCTCCCCTGGCGGGACGCCGAGCTCAAGTACCTCATGAACGCGCTCAGCCTGGAGAACACGCTCCTGAACGAGCTCGAACAGTAGCCGTGTTGTTCCTGTGGCCGGGCGGCTGCCTCCGCCCGGCTACGCGTTCTCCTCGATCCCGGCCGCGTTGCGCGAATCGGCCGCCGCCGACTGGAAGATGCCGCGCGCCATGAGGGAGAGCTCGGCGTCGCGCCGGAGCGTATAGACCGACGCGCGGATGCCGTGCACTTCGGGTGTCGCGCCTGCCGCCAGAGCCGCCCATTCGGCCAGGTGGCAGGCCAGCCGAAGCTCACCGGATTCGGCCAGCGCCTGTGCTCGCTGGGCCAGGATAAGCGGCCCACCTGCCAGGCTGGCCACCTCGGCGGCGATGGCGGCGTCTGGAGCTGGCTTCAGGTTCGCGGGGTTGCCGTCGTACCAGCCACCGTACATGCGCCAGATATTGCGGACGACGAACTCTGGCTCGTCGTAGACGGGGCGGAGGTACGGACGGTCGAGCGTGTCCGCTGGCAGGTCGACGGTCCGAAGGATCTCGTCGAGGCGCGCCCCGCGGTTCATGAGGACGAGCGTCTCGCGCACAAGGTGTTCGAGAGCCGACGCGATCTCGCCGAGGACGCGGCCGATGCGCTCGCGCCCGGCGATGGGCAACCCGTGGGCCGGGAGCAAGAGTTCGGGTTCGAGCGCGGCCATCTCGCGCAGCGCCCGCGCCCACTCCACCGGGTAGCGCTGGACTTTTTGCGGATTCCCGGCGTTCGGGAAGACCCAGGTGATGAGGTCGCCCGAGCAGATCGCCCGCAGTTGCGGAACCCACGCCCAGAGGTGGTCGTCGGTCTCGCCCTTGGCGTGGTGCAGGTCGAATTCGAGCGAGCCCACCGAGATCCGAAGACGATCAGCGAAGACCGTGTCGGGCATCACCCAGTCGGAGAAGAACTGCGGCGGGAGGGTCGCCCCCTGGCGGGTGGGCGCAAACTGGCGAGCGTTGATGATCGCGTTGTAGCCGTTGGTCTGGTCGTAGCGGGCGAAACGCCGCGGGACGTTCTCGTGGGCAACGACCCGGGGCCGCGACTGGCCGCGCCGGCGGGCGGACTCCACGAACGCCGATGCTCCCCCCACATGGTCGAAGTGCCCGTGCGTGTAGACGATGGTGTCGACCGGTTTCGGACGCCACTGGTCGAGCGCGTCCGCGGCTTTCACCCCCCAGACGGTAGAGGACGTGTCGAACACGGCAAGCCCGTCGCCGGCGTCGAAAGCGACAACGTGGCCGAAGGCTTCGACCATGGCCACGCCAGGCGCCACCTCCGAGAGCTCGCCGGTGACGCGGTTCGTGGGGAGCTGAGCATTGTCGTCGATGACGCGGGCTGAGATGTCGAGCAGCGATTCCATGGGAGACCTCCAGGTGCGTGTCGCCGTGCGTCCCTAGTCCGAGAGGACGCTGATGAGACGTTGGCGGATTAGGCCAAGGGTTTCCGGCTTGACCGAACCAAGACGCGCTCTGCCACGACAAGAGCGGGGCGGGCCTTGGTATCTACGGTCGATCCCTGCGGGATACGGGCAAGAACAACGTCGCCGGCCTTCAAGCCGCGGTCCCTCCCGGCTGAACCGGGTAAACGTACTCGCCGTCTTCGAACCATGACTCGAACGCCGCCGCGGCGAGCTTGCCCCAGTCGCGAGACTCGCGCGCACTCACCAGCGAGACGAGCAGGCGCTCGAGTTCCGCCGCGCTCTCCTCGGGTAGCTCGTCGATCAACTGTTTGAGATGCTCCTTGGTCGCGGTTGCCATCTCACTCCTCATCGCTTCTGACGTTCCATCGTACCGGTTCTCAAAGCGAGGCGCGGCGCCCGGGCCTCCCCATAGCCGTGAGAAAGCATAGCGCGACGGGCGTAAGATTCGCGCCAGATCCGGGAGGGGGGACGGCATGGCTGACGATTGGGCACGGCCGGTGGTGCACTGGGAGATCCAGGCGCGAGACGCGGCGAAGATCCGGGCGTTCTACGCGAGTCTGTTCAACTGGGAGATCGGCGAGGACCGGGCAATGAACATCCCGGTGGGCGTCGGACCGCCGGAGCCCGGCCCGGCGGGGCACATTCGCGCAAGCGAATCGTCGCGGGTCGTGCTCTACATCCAGGTTCGCGATTTGCGGGAGTCGCTGGATCGCGCGGTTGCGCTGGGCGGGGCCGTCACGCACGAGCCGCGGCACCGGCCGGGGAGCGCTTCGATCGCCGGGATCACGGATCCGGAGGGGAACCCGGTGGTGCTGGTGCAGCAGTAACGGCGGTTAACTGAGAAATGCGGCCACGGTGGGACGTGGGTACCGGATTGCGTCGGGCGAAAGTGGCCCTACCGGCTTGAGGCGTTGGGACATAAACTGACAACCATTCCACCATTGAAGGGCGTGCCTGTGTGCGCGCCAAACGGGAGCTCACCATGGCAGAAAAAGGAACCTGGGCGGTCAAGGTTGGCCTGGCCCAGATGCTGAAGGGCGGCGTCATCATGGACGTCGTCACGCCCGAACACGCGAAGATCGCCGAGGAGGCCGGCGCCTGCGCCGTCATGGCCCTCGAACGCGTGCCGTCCGACATCCGCAAGGACGGCGGCGTGGCGCGGATGAGCGACCCGGAGATGATCCGGGGGATCATCGACGCCGTGACCATCCCGGTGATGGCGAAGGCGCGCATCGGCCACTTCGTGGAGGCAGACATCCTCGAGGCGCTGGGCGTGGACTACGTCGACGAATCGGAGGTGCTGACCCCGGCGGACGAGGCGCACCACATCGACAAGCATCTGTTCAAGGTGCCGTTCGTCTGCGGCTGCCGGAATCTCGGCGAGGCGCTGCGACGGATCGGCGAGGGCGCGGCCATGATCCGGACCAAAGGCGAGGCCGGCACGGGCGACATCGTCGAGGCCGTTCGCCACATGCGGACGGTGCAGGACGAGATTCGCCGGTTGCAGACGCTGTCCGACGACGAGATCTACGCGGCGGCGAAGGATCTCCAGGCGCCCCTGGAGCTGGTGAAGCAGGTGAAGCGCGAAGGCCGCCTGCCGGTCGTGAACTTTGCCGCCGGGGGCGTGGCGACTCCCGCCGACGCGGCGCTGATGATGCGGCTTGGCGCCGACGGTGTCTTCGTGGGCTCGGGCATCTTCAAGAGCGAGAACCCGGCGCTCGTGGCGAAGGCGATCGTCGAGGCGACGACGCACTACATGGACAACGAGGTGCTCGCGCGGGTGAGCACCGGCCTTGGCAAGGCGATGCCGGGCATCAGCGTGTCGAGCCTGCCGGAGAAGGAACTGCTGGCCGGGCGCGGCTGGTAAGGGCGCGGCAGATCGCACGCCTCAGTGGCCTGCGCCGGCCTCGTCGCCGAACACCTCGCGCGAGAACGTGAGATAGAGCAGGACGAGAGACGGCACGAGCACGAGTGCGCCGACAGGCAGCGCGATGAGAAACGCCTTCATCGTCGCCGGGGCGGCGGCCGATTGACTGATCGTCAGATCCGGAGCAATCAAGTTTGGGCTCTGCGCCAGGGCCCAGGAGACGACCATCCCGGCCACGGTCGCCGCTGTCACGACCATGGCCAGGCGCGGCTCTCCGCGGCTGAGCAATCCAAGCGACGCCAGCCCGAAGGCGGCGGTACACGCCATCGCCACGAGGACTGCCGTCTCGGAGAGCTGGCCGGCGAACGCCGCCGCATCCGAATGGGCCACCGGGATCGCCGCCGTGGTCACCGCGCCCAGGGCGATGGAGGCCAGCACGGCGCGTCGCCGGAAGTCTTGCTGCAACTCCCCCTGCGTGCGCGGAACCATGAACGCCGCGCCCAGGACGGCGCTGGAGAGCAGGCCGATGAACCCGCACACGATCGGGAACAGCCCCAGCCAGCCGGTGAACGGACCGCTGAGCACGTCGGAGCCGGTGACTCGAATGTGCCCGCCCGCCACGCCGCCGATCACCAGCCCGAAGGTGAACGGCGTTAGCGCGCTTGCCGCCGAAAAGAAGCGGAGATCAACACGCGCGAGTCGGGAGTCGTGGTCGCCGTAATGCCGTAAAGCGAAGGCCGCTCCGCGGGCTGCGATCCCGACAAGGGCAACGAACAGCGGAATGTAGAGGGCGGTGAAGATCGCGGCGTAGGCCGTTGGAAAGACCGCGAAGAGAGTGACGATCAGGAGGATGAGCCAGATATGGTTCGTCTCCCAGACCGGGCCGATCGCTCGCTCCAGGGCGTCGCGCTGCGCGTCCTTGCGCGGCCCCCAGGCGAGGAGCGACCAGATGCCGCCGCCGAAATCGGCGCCGCCGAAGACGGCGTACATCACGATGGCCGCGACGGCGACGGCTGCGCCTCCCTGCTCAAGCGACATTGGAATCCGACCTCCTCGCGGCGCCCGGACCGCCCGCGCCACCGCTCATCGCTTCGGCGGCTCCCGGCGGGCGTGGCGCGGCCCCTCCCGGTCGCGGCCATTTGACCAGGGCGAAAGCAAGGCCGGCTGTGATGGCGACGTAGACGAGCGTGAAGAGCACGAAGAAGACGTCAATGCCGGGCTCCGTTGTCGCGCCGTCGGCGGTCCTGAGGAAGCCGCGCACCACCCACGGCTGACGCCCGAACTCGGTGACGAACCAGCCTGTCTCTGTGGCGACGAAGCCGAGCACTCCCGCGAGGGCAAGGGCGCGGAGGAGCCACCTGCCCGGCTCGAAAGCAGACCGCCGCCGCCAGGCAAGCCACCAGTACCAGCCCGCAATCCCGAGCATCGCGAAGCCGGAGCCGACCATGACGTCGAACGAGAGATGCGTCTGCGCCACCGGCGGGCGGTCGCGCGCGGGGACAGAGTCGAGCCCGGTCACCGTCGCGTCGAAGTTGTCGTGGGCGAGGAAGCTGAGCGCCTTCGGGATTTCGATCGCAAAACGCATGGTCTCGCCGTCGGGGAAGCCGCCGATGCGGATGGGAGCACCGGCCTGCGTCGTCTGCAGGCTCTCCATCGCCGCGAATTTAAGCGGCTGGTCTGCGGCCACCTTCCGGGCGGCGTAATCACCCGAGACGATCTGAAGCGGGATGGCAATCGCAGCCATCGCCATGCCGACCTTCATGCCGAGGCGGGCCTGGCGGTCGCTTCGGCCGCGGATTGCGAGGAGTGCATAGACGCCGGCCACCGCGAAGCCCGTGGTCACATAGGCTGAGAGCGTGCCGTGGATCGCCTCGTGGAGCCAGGCGGCGTTGAACATCGCCGCCCAGGGATCCACGTTCACGACCTGGCCGTTGACGACGTCGAAGCCGGCGGGATCGTTCATCCAGGCGTTCGCGGAGATGACGAAGATCGCCGAGACCGCGGCGCTGATGAAGAGCGGGATGCTGGCGAGCCAGTGCGCGCGGGGGGAGAGGCGGTTCCAGCCGTAGATGTAGACGGCGAGGAAGATCGCCTCCGTGAAGAAGGCGAAGCCCTCGAGCGAGAACGGCATGCCGATGATGCCGCCGGCGTACTCCATGAACTTCGGCCACAGGAGGCCAAGCTCGAAGGAAAGGATCGTCCCAGAGAGCGCGCCCACCGCGAAGAACAGGCCAACCACCGGCATCCAGGAGCGCGCAAGCCGTCGGTACCGTTCGTCGCCTGTCTTTAGCCCGATGCCCTCGGCGGCGAAGAGGAGCATCGGCATCCCGATCCCGATGGGCGTGAAGAGCGTGTGGAAAAAGAGGCTCAGCCCCATGAGGGCGCGGGCGGAGAAGAGGGTATCCATCGCTGCCGGCTCCCTGCGCGGCGTCTGTTTTACTCCGCGCCCGCAACCAGTGTGACTCAATGAGCAAGCGCGCGCTTGATGGCTTCTGCTATCGCCGCCATAGAACTCGGCAATCGGACGCCGCTGCAGGCGGTGGGAGCTTACCCGGCGACCTTGAAGGTGCCGACATCTCTCCAGACGAGAGCCGCGCCAGAGTGACCGGCGATCATCATCGTCACAAGCGCGAGGGCCGCAACGGCTCCCCGCTTGCCGCCTTTGCGGCCCCCCTCGCCTTGGGCTAACGTTCGTCGCACGCATCCACCTGCAGGAGGAGCCAGGCCATGGACTTTCGAGACAACGACCAGGAACGGGCCTTTCGGGCCGAGGTGGCGGGATTCCTGGACGCGGAGCTGCCGTCGTGGGTTGCGGAGCGCCCGGGCGAATGGGGCCTCTTCAACGCGGCCGGGCGAAACGCGCCCGAGTTCATGGGCTGGTACCGAGAGTGGACGGCGAAGCTCAACACACACGGCTGGGGCGCTCCCGCCTGGCCGAAGGAGCACGGCGGCGGCGGGCTTTCGGTGAAGGAACAGTTCATCCTCAGCGAGGAGTTTGCCTGGCGGCGAGCGCCGCGCCCCGGCGGGATCGGTCATGGCTGGGCCGGCCCGACGATCATGGTCTACGGGAGCGAGGAGCAGAAGCGGGAGTACCTCCCGAAGATCATCTCGGGCGAGCACAACTGGTGCCAGCTCTTCTCGGAGCCGGGAGCGGGCTCGGATCTCGCATCCTTGCAGACGCGCGCGATCCGCGACGGCGACGACTACGTGGTGAACGGCCAGAAGATCTGGACCTCCGGCGCCCACCATTCCCAGATGGGCATTCTCATCGCGCGGACGAGCCCGGACGCGCCGAAGCATCGCGGCATTTCGTACTTCCTGGTGGACATGAAGACCCCGGGAATCACGATCCGGCCGCTCGTGAACATGCTGAACAGCCACGAATTCAATGAGGTCTACTTCGAGGACGCGCGCATCCCGGCGAAGCAGCTCCTGGGTGAGGAGAACCGGGGCTGGTACCTGGCGACCACGACGCTCGACTTCGAGCGCTCGGGGATCGCGACCAGTGTTTCGCACCAGCTGATCGCGCGGGACCTCGTCCAGTTCGCGAAGGATTCCCCGGTGGGCAAGACGACCATGGCGAACCGGAAGTCGCTCCGGCTCGAGCTGGCCGACCGCATCCTGGAGGCGCAGGTCGAGTCGCTGATCTGTTACCGCATCATCTCGATGCAGGAGCGCGGCGAAATCCCGAACAAGGAGTCCTCGATCGCGAAGCTGTTCTCGAGCGAACTCGACGTCCGCCTGGCGGTGACCGGCATGCACCTGGCGGGGATGCACGCGCAGACGACGGACCGCGACGACACGCTGGCGATGGGCGGGAAGCTGGCGCGCTTCTACATGCACAGCACGACCGCGCCGATCGGCGGCGGGACAAGCGAGATCCAGCGAAACATCATCGCGATGCGCGGGTTGGGGCTGCCGCGGGGATAAGACGGCATCTCTCAGAGCGTGTCCGCAAGCGCAGACAACTCGTCGACGACCTGTTGTCGGCTTCCGGGTCGCTGCTTCTCCAGTCCCAGGTTCTTGTCGAGGAACATGAACGTCATCCATCTGAAGAACTCGTCCAGTAGCGGGGGGCGAAATCCGTAACCCTGGACGAGGAGCGCGAGGTTCTCCCGGCGGTCAGTGCCAACCATCGCAACCGACAGCTGGGCAAGGTCCCAGGCCGCGGGACCGCTGTAACCAACCGGATCGATAAGGGCGGGCTGACCACCGGCAACGATGATGTTGGCCGGAACGACATCGCCATGGAGGAGGCAGACAGGCTCATGCTCAAGCTGATCGTGTAGAAACTGGGCCAGTGAGGCAGCCCGTCGGAGCCAGTCGTCGCTGAGAGTACCCCTCCAGCCTTGCTCCACAAACTTCGGCGATAGGCGCCCTGCCAGCGACTTCAGCCCTGGCGGAATGGACGCCGAGTGCAGCAGCCGGAGTTGCCGGCCGACCGTCTCGACACTGAGCGGGCCAGTCCGAGCCAGCGTGTCGCCTTCGAGCCATTCGCAGAGATATGCATCGCTACCGACTTGCCGGAACCACCTGGGTCCGACTCCTGCGATGGCCCATGCGTGGAGCACTCGTATCTCGTCCGCACCGCGATTCCCGACGGCCTTCAGCATCAGGTGGCGTTCGCCGTCGAATACTCGTGCTACGAATCGAGAGTCCTCAGTAGGTATGACCGCCTCGACGGCCAGACCAAGCTCCCGGATCAAACGGCTAAGATCTTCCACCACCCAATTATCGCTCCCGTTCTGGGCCCCATGCGATGACACCATGCGTCAGACAAGCCTGGCGCTCCCGCGTAGTTACTGCCAGCGGGGATAAGAGCCAAACACCTTGAGCTCGGCGCAAACCGCGCGAACCTTCTCCAGGACCGCGCGGCCCAGCTCGTCGTCCTTGTGGCCGGCGAAGTCGATGAGGAAGACGTACTCGCCGAAGACCTCGCGCGTGGGCCGGCTCTCGATTTTGAAGAGGTTGATGCCCGCCGCCGCGAACACGTCAACCACCGAGGCCAGCGAGCCGGGCAGGTCGCGGGCAAATGTGAAGGCGATCGAGGTGCGGTCGCGGCCGCTCGGCGGCGGGCCCTCGTGGCCGAGAACAAGAAAGCGAGTGACGTTGTTGTCCGCGTCCTGGATGCCGCGGGCAAGGACCTCGGCGCCGTAGATCTCGCCGGCCCGGGCCGTGCCAATAGCGGCCGCGCCGTCGCCTCGGGCAACGGCCAGCTCCACCGCCGAAGCAGTCGAAAGCGCCGCTTCGAGCTGCGCGTCCGGGAAGTTTGCTTCCAGGTATTTCCGGCACTGGCCGAGCGGCTGGGGGTGGGAGTAGATGAGGCGGACGTCGCCGGTGCGGACGCCAGGCTTTGCGAGCAGGTAGTGCTCGATCGGGAGCACGAGCTCGGCCTTGATCTGCAGCCGCGTCTCGTGGACAAGGATATCGAGCGTCTCGGCGACGGAGCCGTTGAGGGAGTTCTCGATGGCGACGATGCCCTCGCCGGCAAGGCCGGCTTCGACGGCCGCGGCGACAGCCGCATGCGACGGGCAGGGCAAGCGTTCGGCCTGGGGCGCATAGCGGATGGCAGCTTCTTCGCCGAACGTGCCGGGCGGACCGAGGAAGGCGAGCTTCATGGGCGGCTAGGTGTCGAGCCCGTGGGTGGAGCCAATGAGGGCCTCCCGCAGCATGGGCACGCTCTCGTTGCGGGTGACGATGACGAGCGCATCGCCGGGATTCAGGCGCGTGTCGCCGCCGGGGAGGCGCGGCATGCCGGCTGGATCGACGATCAGGCAGATGAGCGATTCGGGCGGGAGCAGAACCTCGCGGATGGAGCGGCCGGCGGCCGGCGAGGTCGAGGGGATCTTCATCTCGACAATCTCGAGGCCCGAGTGGAGCTGCATGAGGGGGATCATCTCGTGCATCGGGAGCTCCTGCTCGATCTGAGCGAGGACGGCCTCGGTGGCGGAGATCGTCGTCTCGATGCCGCGGCGCTTGAAGAGCAGTTCGTTCTTGGGGTTGTTGATGCGGGCGATGGTGCGGGGAACGCCGCGACGGCGGGCGATCTCGCAGACGACCAGGTTGTCTTCGTCATCCCCGGTGACGGCGGCTACGAGGTCGGCGCGAGCGACGCCCGCGGCATCGAGCGTGGTTGCCTCGCAGCCGTCGCCGGTCGTGACGGCGTCGCCGAGCTCCTCGGCGATCTGGGCGGCGCGGGCGGGATCGCGCTCGATGACGAGGACCTCGTTGTTGTCGTCGAGGAGCTCCTGGGCGAGATGGAACCCTACTTTGCCGCCGCCGGCGACGAGGATGTACACGGCTACTCCCTCCCCCGGCCCGCGGCGGGTTGGCCCAGCAGCATTTCGAACATGATCTTCGCGCCGAGGCTGGTGGGACTGAACGTCTCGAGGCCGAGTTCGCGGAAGATCTCTTCGCGAACGGGGTCGTAGATGCGGCAAAGGACGCGGCTCACGCCATAGACCTCGCGCGCCATCTGGCTGGCGAAGTAGTTGCGGTTGTCGCCCTGGGTGACGGCGATGAACGCGTCCATCTGGCGGATGCCCACGCGCTCGAGCACCGGGCCATCCATGCCGTTCCCGATCGCGCGGGTTCCCTTGAAGGTCTCGGGCAGGCGGCGGAACGAGTTCGGCGTCGTGTCGAGGATGGTGACGGCGTGGCCGGCCTCGGCGAGCAGCGTGGCGAGCCGGGAGCCGAGGCGGCCGCAACCCATGATCAGGACGTTCATGTTCCCCCCGCGCTAGTCGTTCTCGTTCCCCGGGCCGGACTGGTTGACTCCCTGGCGGATGACCCATACCTGG
>JAKALX010000525.1 GCA_021823905.1 Chloroflexota bacterium
CGAGTACGGTGGCATGGCCGCCTCCCATATGCAGCAGCTCGTCTACAACGAGGAGATGGCCTACCACCGCGTCGCCGGCCAGACCATGGGTGCCGACCGCGTCGGCCCAACGCTCATCCTCTTCGGCACCGACGAGCAGAAGGCCGAGTTCCTGCCGCGCATCGTCAGCGACGAGATCACCTGGTGCCAGGGCTTCTCCGAGCCCGGATCCGGTTCCGACCTCGCCTCGCTCCAGACCCGCGCCATCCGCGACGGCGACTCGTATGTCGTCAACGGCCAGAAAATCTGGACCTCCAACGCCCAGCGCGCGGACTACATGATCCTGCTCGCCCGCACCGATCCCGACGCGCCGAAGCACCGCGGCATCAGCTACTTCCTCCTCGACATGAAGCTCCCGGGTGTGACGATCCGGCCGCTCATGCAGATGACCGGCCAGGCGGGCTTCAACGAAGTGTATTTTGACGACGTCCGGATACCGGCGAACCGCGTTGTCGGCGAACTGAACCGTGGCTGGTACGTCTCGACCGCCACGCTCGACTTCGAACGATCCGGTATCGGCCGCGTCATCGGCGGTCTCCACACCTACCATGACGTCGTCGATTACGCGAAGCGAACCCCTTCCCGGAACGGCGGCGGGTCGCTCTTCGACGTCAACTCCATCCGCCACCAGCTGGCCGACGTCGGCCTGAGCTTCGCGGTGGGCCGCCTGCTCTCGTACCGGGTCGCCTGGATGCAGAGCAAGAGCATGGTCCCGAACTACGAGGCGTCGATCGCGAAGGTCTTTGGCACCGAGCTGCACCAGCGGCTGGCGCGCGTAGCCATGACTACCCTCGGCATGCCCGGCCAGTTGATGGAAGGACCGAACGCGCCCCTCGACGGGGCCGGGGCCGCGCTTTATTTGTCGAGCGTCTCGGTTACCGTCGCTGCCGGAACCTCCGAGGTGAACCGCAACATCATCGCCCAGCGCGGGCTGGGCATGCCGAGGGGATAGGCGGATGCCGATTCGGGGAGCCCTTTCCGGAGTCCGGGTTCTCGATTTCAGCGAGTACATCGCCGGTCCCTACGCGGGCCAGATGCTCGCCGACATGGGCGCCTCCGTGACCAAGATCGAGCCGCTCCACGGCGACTTCTGGAGGCTGACGGGCCCGGTCGCACCGAACGAAAGCCGGGGCTTCATGGGCGTCAACAAGGGCAAGCGGAGCGCCTCAATTGATCTCAAGAAACCGGAGTCGCGCGAGATCGTCGAACGCGCCGTGCGCGCCGCCGACGTGCTCCTCCAGAACTACCGCCCCGGCGTCGCCGAGCGGCTCGGTCTCGACTACGAAGCCCTCGCGACCATCAATCCGCGCCTGATCTACTGCGAGAACACGGCCTTCGGCAGCTCCGGTCCCTACCGCGACCGCGCCGGGTTCGACCTCGCGTCCCAGGCGATGACCGGGATCATGTCGTTCGAAGGCGCCGGTGGCCTGCCCCACCCGATCATCACGACCTCGCCGACCGACCTCTCCGCCGGCATGTTCATGGCCTTCGCCGTCGCCTCGGCGCTCTACCAGCGCGAGCACACCGGCCGCGGCCAGCGGATCGAGACCAGCCTCTTCGCCGCCGGATTGGCGATTCAATACCGCCCAATGTTCTCGATCGAGTCCATCGACCAACCGAACCGCGAACGACTGCTGGCCGACGTTGCGGCCGCCAGGGCCCGCGGCGAACGAATCGACGTCGTCGTGGCGGCCCATCGTGCCCGTGAGGGCGCCGCGCGGATTCTCAATCCGTACTACAAGGTTTACGAGACGCAAGACTCGTACATCGCGCTTGCCTGCCTGAACAACCGCCTGCGCAGGCTCGCGACGGAAGTCCTTGGCGTCGACGACCCGCGCGTCGCCGGGCCGGAGTTCGACATGAACGCACTCGCTGCAGACGACTCCCTCGTCCTCAGCGAGCTGATCGCCGCCATCTTCACGACGAAAACCACCGCGGACTGGGCGGAGCTCTTCGACGCACGCGGTGTACCGGCAGCCCCCGTAAAGCTCACGGCGGAGCTCTTCGACGACCCCCAGGTCGTTTCCCAGGGACTGCTCGTCGACCTCGAGCACCCGGTCCTCGGCAAGGTGCGGATGGCGAACAGCCCGTTGCGAATGAGCGAAGCGGAGACCGGATCGCACGATCCCTCGCCGGCCCTCGGGCAGCACACGCGAGAGTTCCTGGCCGAGCTTGGCTTTGGCCCCGGCGAGATCGCGGCGTTTGAGCGCGCTGAGGTCGTCCGCGCGTGGAACCCCTGAGTTGAGACAAATTCCAGGTCCCGGCGCCCGTCTGCCTTACATCCCCGTACGGACGTGGTGCGCTACGCTCGAATCGCCGCAACCACACCAACGGGAGCACCAATTGATCGACGAGCGTGAACCCGGCACGCCCACGGCTTCCTGAGAGCAGCCGCCGTGGAACAACTCATGACCCGCTCGCTGCCCTCGTCGACCGACGCGTCCGTCCAGGAGCTCGCCGGTCGCATGCTCGCACTCCGCGGAGACCGCGACGCCCTCGTTTCCGCCGATCTTTCGTCCGAGACGTCCGCAGCGCTGGCCGCGCAGGGATTCGAGAACCTGGCCGCGCGCGCCACGGTTTTCTGGCACCGCCGGAACGAGTCCCGCCTGATGGCCGGGTTCGGCCGGGTGCTCGAACTGCGGGGGACGCCCGATTCGACGCTT
>JAKALX010000526.1 GCA_021823905.1 Chloroflexota bacterium
GAGGAGGAGGTCACCAAGGCGTTCGGATCCGGAAGCGGCGGGGTTGGCCATTGAACGGCGGACCGGAGACGGGAGACGGAAGACGGCAGACCGTCGCCCCTCGGGCGCGGCCCTGCCTCTAATGAGTAGATTAGCATAGGAACCGCGGCCCGGTAAGGCCGGGAATACGGGGGCCCTGGAGGACCTTTAGACGGGAAAGTCGGGAACCGGGTGCCCGAAATTCCGGCAAAACGGTTACCCCAACGTACCCCCAGCGGGAACGCCTCCGAGCGGCCGGCGCCACGCCCCGGGTCGCCCCGCCGCCAGCATACTATCCGCCCCGCCCCCGCGCCATGCAGCCGGCCCGTCGCGCCCAGTATGCTGCTGACATGGCAACGCCGCGCACACTCAGGCAAGCGCTTACCCGCTACTGGATCAACCACTGGGACGCCACGGACCCGCAAGTGATCAACTTCGGCAACGTTGGTGTCCCGCCCCAGCGCAATCCGACGTTGGGGCACGAAGCCGCCGAGGCGGCGCGCCGGTATCGCGAGATGGCAGTGCGGATAGTGGCCAACGCTCGAAAGCCACAGGTGGTGCGCTGGCTCTCCAGCAAGGAAGCCTTTGTGCGCGAGTTCGTGCTTGAGCACCTCGACCGGTGGACGCCTGAGTAGACACCGCGGGCGCAGCCCACGGCGGGAGCTGGCCCGAGTGCGAGTGCACTTGCGTCAGGCGGAAGCGGATGGCGTGAACGTCATTGCCACCCGCGCCAACGTCGGGAAGAAGGCGGCACCAATCATCGAAGAGTGCGACCGAGAGCTGTGCGCAAGCAGGGTCAGGCCACCTGGGCGGCGATCTCGCGCGGGTTTAACGCGACCATGCACTTCCAAGCGTACTAGCGGTAGCCTCCTGTCATCTAGCTCATCCGCATTCGGGTGACAGGTTGCATCGCGGGCTGAGACTGGACCCCTCACACATAGCGAATGTTCACGCCGTCGGGCGTCTGATGCGCGCCGGAGAGATGCCCGGATTCAGTCCGACTGCTGGCGTGGAGGAAGCGCGTGGAGCATGATAGCCTCGACGAGGATCCCTAATGCAGCTGGGAATCATTGCACCGCATCACGGTTCCGAGATTGTCGGCGGAACCATCCAATACCTGCAACGGAGTTTCCATGACACCGCTGAGCCAGATGGACAAAGACGCTCTCGTCGAGAGCGTTGCGCTGATTCACCGCATCGTCCAGGAAGCCCTTGCCTCGCTCAAGAATGGCAACACACACGACGCAGCAGAACACATTGCCGATGTCGAGGGGAAGCTCGGTGTGTTTGCCCCAACGCTGAAGGAGTTTCTAAGGAAGGCTTGATATCGGACCAAGCACGGCCGCCGCTACAGGGGCTAGCCGCGGCGTCTTCGGCAGATGCCATGCACCTGTTCTCTACAGTGGGTGAAACTCTATTCGCTCTGACAACGAGCCGCGGCAAATGCGTCGACGTCGACGCCTCCACGTCCTTCGTCATCGACGAATCCGTCGCAACCCAGCACTCGCGGGACCTGGAACAAAGCGCGTGCCTAACCGGTAGGGCGCTGCTCTCAATCGATTCGCGCCAGGACGGCGCTGACGGCAGCATTCGCATCGGATGGCGAGCGTCTACTTCTAAGCTGGCGATATGATTGATGTGTTTGTGAGTTACTCACATCGTGATCGAGAGACGGCCGCCGCACTCGTGGCGGTGCTGGAGCGTACCGGTTTGACGGTATGGTGGGATGCCCTCATAAAGGACGGCGCGCCCTGGGATCTCGAAATCCAAGCCAATCTCACCGAAGCCGCGTCGGTAGTCGTCCTTTGGTCGCGAAGTTCCGTTACCTCCGGTGCCGTTCTCGATGAAGCCTCATTCGCACGCATGTTTCGGAAACTTCTCAATGTCTTCATCGATGACTGCGACACTCCACTTGTCGCGAACGGTAGCGAACCAATCAACCTACGCTCTTGGCGTGGAGAGCAGGACCATGTGGACCTGCAGACGCTAGCTGCGACGCTTGCGGATCGACGTAAGACCGCCCTCGAGACCACGGCGGAAAGAGCGGCGCTTGAAGTGCACCACGGCGCATCGCTCGCGAGAGAATCCGCGCTAGACCAAACCCTAGCGTGGCTGCAAGCCAGTGGTCTTCGCGACACGATAGCGCTTGATCTGTCGGGTGTGCAGTTCATAAGCACGCATTCGATGGTCGGCCTGATGGCTATCGGTGATTGGATACGGGCCACACGATTCATGAAAGCGCGGCTGGTCCTGCCGACCGGTGAGAAGGCTCTCTCGTTTCTGTCGACAATGGGGTTCACAACGGAAGCTGAGGCCGTGTATACCGTTGTAGGTGAATTGCCAAAGGGCCGCAGGTCCAGCTACTCGGCGCTCATGCCCTTGCGCCGCATTCGCGGCGACGACGACAAGCGAGAGCGCGTTCTATCCGAGGGCGATGAAGAACACCTCCGGAGCTTGCTGACACAGCAGTTGTGGTACACAGAAAGGACATCAGCGGTCCTTCTTAACGCGATAATCGAGACGCTCCGTGCACTGCGCAGCGGGGCGAGCACCGAGAGCATCTCGGAGGCTTCCAGGACGCTGTCCGGCACGGGGCCGAGCCACCACACCCCCTGCGGCGGGTCCCCCGGCAGGGCGAGCAGCACGGCCTCCACCGAGTGGCGGCGGGCGGCCTCGC
>JAKALX010000527.1 GCA_021823905.1 Chloroflexota bacterium
CCCCGCGAGGCCGATGGCGAGGAAGTTTGGCCGCGGCGCCGACGCGCGCGCGATCTCCTCGTTGAAGACGAACTGCTGCATCACGCTGAGGCCGGCACCGCCGTACTCCTTCGGCCACGCCGGCGCGATCCAGCCGCGCTTCGCGAGCGTGAGCAGCCAGTCCTTGTCGCGCGGATTCTCGCCGACGCCGACGCCGAGCACGGCATCATCCTCCGCGCGCAGGTCCGGCGACAGCTCGCTGCGCAGGAAGTCGCGCACTTCCTGGCGGAACGTTGCGTCTTCGGGTGCGTCCTGGAAGTCCATGGTTATCGCTCCGTCCCGGACAACGACAGACAACAGACGGCAGACAACAGCGAGCGAACCACCGCTCTGTTGTGTGTTGTCTGTTGCCTGCTGTCCCCCGTCATCGCGCTCCTCCTGCCTATGCTACGTCACTGTCTCGGCAGCCCCAGCCCGCGCTGGGCGATGATGTTCCGCTGGATCTCCGACGTGCCGCCCGCGATCGCGCCCCCCACGCTCGTCACGTACGACTTCGAGAAGCGGCCGTGCAGCTTGGCCCATGGACCCTCGCCCCAGAGGCCGCCGTAGAGGCCCATGATGCGGATCCCCACCCGCGCCTGCCGCTGCACGTACTCCGAGTTGAACACCTTGATGATCGATGCCTCGTAGTTCGGCACGAGGCCGCGCGCCTGCATGCTCACCACGCGGTACGACAGCAGCCGCGCCATCTCCAGGTCGATCCAGAGGTCGGCGATCGCGTGCCGCACGGCGGGCCTGTCCCAGATCCGCGTGCCGGCGCCGGCCTGCCGCTCCGTCTTCGCGAAGCGCGTCAGGTCCTCGAGCGAGCGCAGCGCCTGCGATGTGCCGCCGATCGATGAGCGCTCGAAGTCCAGCGTCGTCGTGGCGATGTACCAGCCGCGGTTCAATTCGCCGAGCAGGCCGCTGCGCGGTACGCGCACGTTCTCGAAGAACACTTCATTGAAGCCCTCGCCGCCGGCCATGTTGATCAGCGGTCGCACGGTGATGCCGGGCGTCTTCATATCGACCAGGAAGTAGCTGATGCCGCGGTGCTTCGGCGCCTCCGGGTCCGTCCGCGCGAGCACGAACATCCAGTCGGCGTAGTGCGCCTGGCTCGTCCAGATCTTCTGGCCGTTGATGATGAAGTCGTCGCCGTCCTGCACGGCGCGCGTCTGCAGCGACGCCAGGTCCGAGCCGGAGTTCGGCTCGCTGTACCCCTGGCACCAGACGACGTCGCCGGCCGTGATGCCCGGCAGATGCTGGCGCTTCTGCTCCTCCGTGCCGTAGAGGATGATCGTCGGGCCCAGGTAGCCGACGGCCGCGGTGTTGACGATCGGCGCGCGGGCGTAGCCCATGCACTCGTTGAAGATCACCTGGTCCCAGACGTCCATCTCGAGGCCGCCGTACTGCTTCGGCCAGGCGGGCGCGATCCAGTGCTTCGGTGCAAGCTTCTTCAGGAACTGGCGCCCGAACTCATAGCTCTCGTCGTCGATGGCGTTGTCGGCGCCCTCCCAGCCCGCGGGCAGCGCGCCGCGCAGGAAGTCGTTGACCTCACCACGGAAGGCTTCTTGTTGGGGGGTGAAGGCGAAGCGCATCGTTGGTCTCCGATGTTGGATGTTAGACGTTGGATGTTGGAGGGCGCCCGTCCGAGCGCCAGCGGCTGATCAGCATATGCAGCTGCTTTCCGATCGACTCGTAGGCGTCGATGTACCTCGCGCATTCGTCGTCGCCGGCGTAGCCCAGTTGCCGCGATACCTCCAGGTGGACCACCATCTCGTTCGCGGAGCCCATTGCGATGCCAAGGTAGTACTTGAAGTCCTTCGCCGAACCGCGGCGCCCATACCCTTCGACGATGTTCGTGGGTACCGAGCGGCATGCTCGGCGCATCTGGTCCGCGAGCCCGAACTTCTCGTAGTCCGGGAAGGCGAGCACCAACTTGTGGATTGGGCCGAGCAGCTCCATGCTGCGTTGATACACCCGCAAGTCACGATAACTTCGGATCGGCCGCTTCTCCGCCTCCAACCTCTAACCTCTACCATTCAACATCGCGCCGTGCCCCGCCCACACGCCCATCGCTCGACCTGGCCGCTTCTCCGCCTCCAACTTCTAACCTCCAACATCCAACATCGCGCCGTCTCCACGACCAGGCGCACATCGCGCGCCTCAGTCCCGCGGCAGCCCCAGCCCGCGCTGGGCGATGATGTTCCGCTGGATCTCCGACGTCCCTCCCTCGATCGTGAACGCCTGCGAGCGCAGGAATGTCGCCGCCCAGCGGCCGCCCGTCGGCGCCTGCTCGCCCCGCAGTTGCCCGTACAGGCCCAGGATGTGCACCGCCGTGCGGGCGACGCGCTGGTTCAGCTCCGTCGAGAACAGCTTGAGCGACGACGCCTCGTAGTTCGGGATCAACCCGCGCGCCTGCATGCTCGCGACGCGGTACGAGAGCATGCGCGCCACCTCGACCTCGACCATGCGGTCCGCCAGCTCGTAGCGCAGCATCGGATTGGTCTTCAGCGTGCTCGTCGGGTCGTCTTCGTGCGCCTTCGCGTACTCGATCAGCTCTTCCACATGCTGCTTCATGCCGGTCGCCGAGCCAATGCTCGAGCGCTCGAAGTCGAGCGTCGTGACGGCCGAGTACCAGCCGCGGTTCTCCTCGCCGATCACGTTGTCCTTCGGGA
>JAKALX010000074.1 GCA_021823905.1 Chloroflexota bacterium
GGTACATCTCGTCCGGCTTCTTCTCGCTCTGCCAGATGCGCGTCCGTTCCTCGCTCACGTTCGAAGTAACCCGAGCGATCGCCGCGAACTGCTTCCGCCCCGTCACGTAGAACACCAGCATGTCGCCGGGCCCGATGCTGTTCGCCATGTTCCGGCGCGTGCTCTTGAACCCGTGCCGCGTGAAACCCAGTTCCCGCGTCTTGCCGAAGATCTCCGGCCCGCCAACGACAATCCAGTACCGTGCCATAGCTGCTCCCCAGTGTCGCAGACCCGCCTCGGCCCTGTCGTAAACGCGGCTTACTGCGGACGCCACCAGCCAGTGTAGCCGCGCACCAGCACGTCTCGCCCAAGCTGCTCCGTCACCACGTCTTCGAGCCGCAGCGCCTCTGTCAGTGTCGTGGCGCCGCGCCACTCCACGGCTGGCCGCCCGTCGCTCCCGATGACCATCGGAGCGAGGAACGCCCACACCTCGTCGGCGTGATGTCCTTCGAAGAGCGAGCCCAGCAGGGTCGCACCGCCTTCGGCCCAGATGGACAGGATTCCCTGTTCGCCGAGGGCCGCCAGTAGCTGGTCCAGGTTCAGTCCCGCGCCGCTGGCCTCGCACTCCAACACCTGCGCGCCCGCCGCTGCAATGGACCGTTTCCACTCAGCCGGGGCGCCGCCCGCGGTCGCCACGATCGTCGTCCCGGGCTCCCGGAATAGCTTCGCATCAGGCGAGATCCGGCCCCGGCTGTCGAGCACAATCCGCACCGGCTGCCGTTGCGCCAGTTCACCCCCCGGCCGTGCCGTAAGCGACGGGTCGTCCGCGACCACCGTCCCGCTCCCCACCATGATCGCATCCACCCAGGCCCGCTCCTTGTGCGCGCGTTCCCGCGCCGCCTCGCCCGTAATCCATTTCGAGTCGCCAGTGCGCGTCGCGGTCCGCCCGTCGAGGCTCGCCGCGAACTTCGCGATCACGTACGGCAGTCCCGTCTGGCGGTGCTTCACGTACGGCCGAAGGAGCTCCAGTGCCGCCTCCGCGCCGTCGCCGATCGACACCTCGACACCGGCCTCCCGCAACATCTGAATTCCGCGCCCTCGCACCTTTGGGTCGGGGTCCTCAATCGCGACCACGACGCGCCGCACGCCGGCGGCGATCAGCGCCTCGGCGCAGGGCTGTGTTCGCTTCCCTTCGAACGGCGCGCACGGCTCCAGCGTGACGTAGACGTCTGCGCCCCGCGCCCGGCTGCCGGCAAGCTGGAGCGCCGCCGCCTCGGCGTGCGGGCCGCCGACGGGGCTGGTGACTCCCGTGGCGATGACCTGCCCACCTGCTACCAGGGACGCGCCGACCCACGGGTTGGGGCTGGTCTGTCCCCTCACCATCCGCGCCCCACTCAAGGCATGCCGCATGAACGCTGAAGCCTCCGCCATCGCCCACAGCTTAGAACCAGCCGCCTCGGCCGTCAGTCATCCTGTGCGATCTGCCTCGCCTCGGCGCAATTCATGCCCCCTTTACGCCGCCTGCGTACAATACGCGACATCCCCGTCCCCGGAGCACCGCGCTTGACCGCTGCCGGCTTTACGCTTTCGCCCAGGGCCGCCAGCGCTGCGAACGTCCTGGCGCGTGTCCGCGAGGAAGTCCACCGCATCATCGTCGGCCAGGAACTGCTCATCGACCGCCTCCTTATTGGCCTCCTCAGCGGCGGCCATGTCCTCGTCGAAGGCGTCCCCGGCCTCGCCAAGACCCTCACTGTCTCCACCCTCGCCGACGCCCTCCAGCTCGAATCCGTCCGCATCCAGTTCACCCCCGACCTTCTGCCTGCCGACCTCGTCGGCACCGAGGTCTTCTCGCCCGCCGACGGCCGCTTCACCGTTCGCCGCGGCCCCCTCTTCGCCAACATCGTCCTCGCCGACGAGGTGAACCGCGCGCCCGCCAAGGTCCAGTCGGCTCTTCTCGAAGCTATGCAAGAACGCCAGGTGAGCATCGGCGGCGAGACGTTTCCCCTCCCCGACCCGTTCCTCGTCATGGCGACCCAGAACCCGATCGAGCATGAGGGAACCTACCCCCTCCCGGAGGCCCAGCTCGACCGCTTCCTCCTCAAGGTCCGCGTCGGCTACCCCACCCGCGCCGAGGAGCGCCAGATCCTTGACCTTGGCCTCCGTGGCCGCCTGCCACGGGCCTCGGCGGTCGCCACGCACGCCGATATAGCCGACGCATGCGCCGCGGTGTTCGAGGTTGCGCTCGACGACGCCCTCAAGGACTACGTTGTCCAGATCGTCTACGCCACCCGCAAACCGGCCGCCTACCGCCTGCCTGAGCTCCAGTCGCTCATCGCCTATGGCGCTTCCCCCCGCGCCAGCATCGCCCTCGCCCAGGCGGCCCGCTGTCACGCCTTCCTCCAGGGCCGCGCCTACACCACGCCCGACGACGTAAAGGCCCTCGCCCACGACGTCCTGCGCCACCGTATCATCCCAACCTACGAGGCCGAGGCCGAAGAACTCACGGCCGACGACCTGATCGACCGCGTCCTCGAAGGCGTGGAAGTCCCGTAGCTGTTCGCGTCGCTTCGCGGATGGCTCCGCCGTCGATCCCCTTGCCCGCCCGGCGTGAGGCTGCGACATGATCCGTGTCCTCCGGTGGCTCAGTCCCCGCGAAACGCCCTCGCCAGCGCCGCCTCGGGCGCCCAATATTCCGCCCGAGCTGCTCCAGCGCGTCCGCGCCATCGAGATCCGCGCCCGCCGCCTCGTCGATGACCTCTTCCTCGGCGAGTACCACGCCGTCTTTCGCGGCCGCGGCATCGAATTCGACGAGCTTCGGCCCTACGTTCCCGGCGACGACGTCCGTTCCATCGACTGGAAGGCGCTCGCCCGCACGGGCGAACCCCTCATTCGCCGCTACCGCGAAGACCGCGACCTGACCGTCATCTTCGTCGTCGACGTCAGCGCCTCCCAGTTGGCCGGCGCGCTTCCGCGTACCAAGGCCGACCTCACCGCTGAAATCTGCGCGGTTCTCGCTCTCGCCGCCATTCGCAACAAGGATCGCGTGGGTCTGCTCCTCTTCGCCAGCAAGCCCGAGCGCTACGTCCGCGCCGCCAGCGGCCGCCAGCACGTCCTTCGCGTTGTCCGTGAGGTCCTCTGGGCCGCGCCCAGCACCCGCGGAACAGATGTCGGCGCCGCGCTCGAATACCTCGCCGGCGTCCAGAAGCGCCGCGCCACCGTCTTCCTCCTCTCCGACTTCCTCACCACCGGCTACGAACGCCAGTTCCGCGCCGCCAGCCGCAAGCACGATATCATCGCCGTTCGCGTCCGCGAGCCGCTCGACGAAGAGCTTCCCGATGCGGGCGTCGTCACGCTTGCCGACGCCGAAACGGGCCTGCCGGTAGAGGTTGACACCAGTTCGCCGGACGTCCGCGAGGCGTACGCCGCCCACGTCCGGGAGCTTGATGGCGAGCGTCGCTTCCTCTTCGGCTCGCTCGGCGTCGACGAGATCGGCGTCACCGTTGGCGAAGACTACGTCCCCGGCCTCCTCCGCTTTTTCAAGAAGCGCGCCCGCGGGGCCGCCTGATGGGCAAGACGCTCCCGCTCATGCTTGCAGTCGTCTTCCTCGCTCTCGCGATGCTTTTCGCCCGCGCCTCGGCCGACGGAGGCGATGCCGTCCACGTGTCCACGGCGTCGACCGTCATCGGCAAACAAGTCGACCTCGACCTTACGGTCGTCACGCCGAAGGGCGCCACCGTTGAGATCAATCCTGCCGCTGCCTCATGGCGAAGCCTCGAAATCGTCTCCATCGGTCGCGACGCCGTCCAACAGCGCGAAATCGACGCGGTCCACACCATCCGCGTCGTCGTCGCTGGCTTCGCCCCCGGCATCTACCAGTTCCAGCCCGCGGTGACGGTCGTCACCGGTTCCGATACCGTCCCCAGGCTGCTGCCCGTCGCCAGTCTCGAGATCGTCGCCACGCTGGCGCCAACCGATCCGCTGGAACTCTCCCCGCTCCCTCCGCCGCAAGCCGTTCCCGGCGCCGAGTCGCCCCTGCTGAAGCCCGCAATTGGGGTCGGAGTGGGCTCCGCCGTTCTGTTGCTGGTCCTCGTTGCTGCCGTGCTCATTCGTGCGTTCCTCCGGCGCCCGCGCCCGTCGCGGGAGGCCTCGCCTGTCGAACCCGCCTTCGAAAGCCCGCTCGCCCGCGCCGAAGCGTTGATCCAGACCGAGCCGATCGCCGCCTACCGCGCCCTTTCCGTTGCTGTCCGCGCCGCGCTCGCCGAGCGTTACGGCCTCCCGGCGCCCGCTCTCACCAGTCACGAGCTCCAGGGACGCATGGTCGACTCCGGCGTCGATCGGCTTGAGGCCCGGCTGGTCAGCGGACTCCTCGACGAGTGTGACGCCGTCCTCTATGGCGGTTACCAGCCTGCTGCCGCCCGCCGGATGCAGGATCTCGGGATCGCCCGCGAAATCGTCGAGGCGGGCGCCTGATGGAGCTCGCAACGCCCGCTGCCCTCGCCCTCGCCGTTCTCGCCCTGCCGCTCGCCTGGCTCCTCTTTCGAAGCCGCCGCCGTGCATTCGCGCTGCCCAGCGGCTCGGCCTTTTCGGCCGCGCGCCCGACCTTCCGCCTCCGCCTCGCGCGGATCCTGCCGGCCGCTCGCGTTCTTGCCGTGGTGCTCCTCGCCATCGCCCTCGCCGGGCCGCGAATCGGCGAAGCCAACGCCGTCGTTCCCGCGCAGGGCATCGACATCGCCCTTTCCGTCGATATTTCCAGCTCGATGTCCACCTCCCAATTTGGGCCCACGAACGGCGTCATGCGCCTCGACGCCACGAAACAGGTCATCCGCGACTTCATCAAGGGACGGACGGACGACCGCATCGGTCTCGTCGTTTTCCAGCAGGATGCCCTCGCGCTCTCCCCGCTCACGCTCGACTACAAGTCCCTTGACCAGCTCGTCGCCCAGCTCGATTCCGGCCTCCTCCCTGACGGGACCGGTATCGGCGTCGGCCTGGCCGAGGCGCTCAACCTGCTTCGCGATTCAGCCGCGGCTTCGAGAATCGTGATCCTCCTCACCGATGGTCAACATAACGCCGCCTCGATCAGCCCCCGCGATGCCGCGAAGCTTGCGGCCGCCCTCAAGATTCGCGTGTACACGATTGGCCTGATCGACAACGGCCCTGACGCGCGCGGCCAGATCGACGAGCAACTCCTCACCGACATGGCCGAAGGCACCGGCGGCCGCTACTACGCCGCGGACAACCCGCTCGCCCTGGCCGGCATCTACAACGAGATCTCGCGGCTCGAGACCAGCAAGGTTGAACGCGAACACTACGAACGGTTCACCGAGCTCGCGCCCTGGGTCGCGGCAGCGGCCGCCGCGTTCCTCGCCGCCGAGCTCCTGCTCAGCGCCACCTGGCTGCGGAGGGCTGCCGCATGACCTTCGCCCTTCCCTCCATGCTCTTCGCGCTCGCCGTCGTCCCGCTGATCGCGATCGTCTGGGTCCGCGGTCAGCGCCAGGCCGCCCGGCGCGCGGCCGCCCTGTCCCGCGTGGCGCCTTCGCGCCCGAGTTACTTCGGCGCCGCGCTCGTCCTGCTCGCCCTTTCCCTCGCGGTCGTTGCCGCCGCGCAGCCACGATGGGGCACCCGTGCCTCGCACCTCTCCCGCTCAGGCTCGGAGCTCGTCGTCGTCATGGATGTCTCCCGCAGTATGGACGCCACCGACGCCATGCCGAGCCGTCTCGAAGCGGCCAAGAACGCCGTCAACGCCACGATCGACCGCCTTGGCGGCGCGCGGGTCGGCCTCGTTGTCTTCGGAGGTTCCGGCCGCCTCCGCTTCCCGCTGACCAGCGACTTCCAGGCGGCCCGGCAGGTTGTGTCCTCGCTCGACACCGGGCAGGTCTTCGTCACCGGCGGCACCAGCACGGCCCTCGGCCTCGACGAAGCCCTCAACGCGTTCGACTTCAGCAAACCGGCCGGCCGTGCTGTTCTGCTGATCTCAGACGGAGACAATCTTGGTGAGGACCCCTCGGATGCGGCGACGAAGCTCCGCGCCGCCGGCGTCGACCTCATGGTCGCCGGTGTCGGCACCCCGGCTGGCTCGACGGTCCCCGTCACCGACCCGAAGAGCGGCAAGGTCGCCCCGAAGCTTGGCGCCGACGGGAAGCCCATCGTCACCCGCCTCAACGAACCGTTCCTGAAGGCGGTCGCTGGCGCCGCCGGTGGCCGCTACCTCGGCGCCGAGCCATCCGCGATCCCCGGCCTCGTCGAGGGGCACTTGCGCGCGATCGAGAGCACCCAGTTCGACCAGCAGGCGACGAAGCTGCCAGTCGAGCGCTATCCCTGGTTCGCTGGCGCCGCCCTGGCCCTGCTGCTTCTCGGCAGCGTGGCCGAGCACCTGCGCGGCATCCGCCTCCGTTCCGCGCGGGTGGCCGCGGTGGCCGCCGTTACGCTCCTGATCGCCGGCTGCGCGACAACCGCCTACAACGCCACCGAGGCCGGCCGCCAGGCCCTCCGTCGCGGCGATGCGCAAACCGCCGTCGATCGCTTCACGGAGGCGCGAGACGCCCTCCACAACGACGCGCGCGCGAACCTCAACCTGGCCGCCGCCCTTCACGCCGCCGGGCGCTATGACGAGGCGATCGCGGCTGCTCGCCGGGCTACCACGGACAGCGACCCGAAGGTCCGTGCCCAGGCCTTCGCCAGCCTTGGTCACCACGAGTTTGCCGCCGACCGCCTGCCTGGCGCTCTCGCCGATTTCAAGCTTGCCCTGATCGCGAACCCCGATGACAACGCCAGCCGTCATGACTACGAAGTCGTGCTCGCGATCGTTTCCGGCTCTCGCCAGCAAAACCCGCCGGCTCAACCCGCCGATAACCAGCCGTCGCCAACCCCCCGGCCCGGCGATTCGGCTCCGCCCGACGCGACCGCCACGCCCGGCTCAGGTCCCGGCCAGCCCAATTCGTCGGGCGGTCCCCAGGCCGGTACTCCCGGCCAGGGCAACCCGTCTGGCGGCGCACCCTCGCCCCAGGAGATCGAGCGCCAGCTCCGCCAGATTGACGGTGACGTCGCCGGCATCCTCAAGGACGCCGGCGACCAGCCCACGCCCGAGCAGGCTCTTCAGATCCTTCGCCTCCTCGAGGAGCGCAGCAAGATCGCCGGCGAGCGCACCGCCACCGGCCCCGCCAGCGGCCCGAACGACTACTGACCTACGTGATCGTCAGCGGCACGCCCTTGCGGCAGAGATCGCACTCGGCCGGATCCCACGACTTGATGTCGAGGCTCATGCACGCGAAGAACGGCGTCCCGAACTCGACCTTGCCGCCCGTCCGGTCCACCAGCACGCCCACCCCCGCGACCTCGGCGCCCCGCTCTCGCACGGCGTCCAGCACTTCGCGAATACTCCCGCCGGTCGTCAGCACGTCGTCGACGACCAGCACCCGGTGGCCGGGACCAACGTCAAATCCCCGCCGGAATTCGCGCCCGGGCCCGTCCTCCTTGCGCTCCGCGATGACGCTCGCCAGGCCAAGCTGCCGCGCCGTCTCGTAGGAGAGAATGATTCCGCCTGTCGTCGGCCCCGCCACAAGGTTCGGCACGCCTCGGAAGCGCTCGGCGATTCGCCCGCAGAACTCGCTCGTCAGGTCCGGCCATTGCAGGATCCGGAACTTCTCGATGTAGAGGTCGCCATGCCGCCCGCTGGCGAATTGGAAATGCCCGCGGAGCAGCGCCCCGCGGGCTTCAAGCATCGATTCGAGGTCGCTGGTCATCGGCAGCGAGCGTACCCGCGCCCGCTGCCCCGGTCCATCCTCAGCGAGAGCTGATGATCGTCTGCGTCGTCAGCTTCGGTGGACCATCTTTGAGCGAGATGTCGCCGCCGCCGTTCGGCGCCAGCCCGAACTTCTCCATCGGCCAGTACGAGAGCATCGCCTTGCCGATGATCAGGTCTTTCGGCACCAGCCCAACCTGCTGGCTGCGGCTGTCCAGGCTGTTGTCCCGGTTGTCCCCCAGCACGTAGTACTCGCCTTCCGGGATCGACTCCTTCGGCTTCGTGTCGTGCCACGGCGACTTGATGTACGGCTCCTCCAGCAGGTGGTCGTTGATGTACACCTTGCCGTTCACGATCTCCACCGTCTCCCCGGGCAGCCCGACGATTCGCTTGATCAGGTCCGTGTCCGGCTTCCGCGGGTCCTTCAGGACCACGATGTCGCCACGCTGCGGCGCATGGAAGACGTTCCGTTTTGGCTGGTCGCCAGGGTTGACGAACGGCACGAACGTCGACAGCTTCCCCATGTCGACTTCGGCGTACTCCAGCTTGTTCACGATCAGGAACTGGCCGTTCTCGAGCGTCGGGTACATCGAACTCCCGTCGACCTTGAAGTTCTGGAACCCCGCCCGCACAGAGAGGAACACCAGGACTGCCAGCAGCAGCGTTTCAACTACCTCGCGCACCCACGTCCGCGTCCGCGTCCGCGAGTGGCCTTCCGCCGCGAACGGTTCCGGCTCACCCGTGACCCCCGCATCCATGCCCCATGAAGGCGATGCCGGCTCAGCTTCGTGGTCGGGTGCCAGGAACGGCGCCACGCGCTCGTCGAACTCCCCGAGTTCGTCGTCCGGTTCCCAGGGAGCGTCATTCGGATTCTCGCCTGCCCGCCCTGGTCGCTGGGGCGCCCACGCCGGGAGTCGTCCGAACGACCGCGGCTCTGCCGCCTGCTCCGCCGACTCCTGCAGGATCTGGTCACCCTCCGCGCCAAGCAGATCGTTGAGGGCAACGTCTGGCGCCTCCGCCTGTGTCCGTTCCGGTTCCCGCTCCTCGGGCAACATTTCGGAGGCGCGGGCCTCGAATGCCCGAACCACAACGTCGTCGTCGTCGCCCTCCCAGCCCTGCTCAAAAGCGCCGGCTTCCGTCTGGGCGCTCGCGGCTGGCAGGAACATCTCGACCGTCTCGGCCTCTTGCCGCCGCCCTTGCTGGGGCTCCGGATCGTCCTGGCGGCCACGATAAATGGCCACTCCCGACGGGCCGGCGGTGTCGTAGCCACTTGCCTCGGCGATTGCGGCCCACGGGTCGTCCTCTTCCGCGGCGGTTTGCGGCTCAGCCGCCGGCGGTCCGGCTTGGCTCCGTTCGTCCAGGCCCGCCAGCCGATCCGCCACTTCGGCCCCTTCGCTGGCCAGCCCGGCCGCACCGAACGCGTCGCCCCATCCGCGCTCTGCCGCCGGTTGTTCCCGCTCCTCGGCTTGCTGCCTTCCCGCCTCGAATTCTGCCCACGGGTCCTCGGACCGCACTCCCGCCGGAGCCACCGCCGGCCCTTCTTCCTGGCGGCTGACCGCTGCCCACGGGTCCTCGTCTATTGCCACTTCCACCGCCGGAACCGGTTCGAGCGACGGAGCACCGCTGGCGCCACTGTCCTCGGGGATGTCTTCGCCTTCAGCCGCCATTCGTGCCGCCGCCCGTTCCCACCACGGAACCTCCGCGGCTTCGGCCATAGGCTCGCTGCTCGCGGCGACCGCCTCCGTCTCCACTACTGCGGCATCCTGCTCGGACCACGAGGCAGCGGCTTGGCCGGCTTCGGCCACCGGCTCGACGCCCTCGGCGACCGGTTCCGTCTCCGCGGGGTCCTCGTCGAACCACGAGGCAGCGGCCTGCCCGGTTTCGGCCGCCGGCTCGGCGACCGGTTCCGTCTTCGCGGCGTCCTGCTCGAACCACGAGGGAGCGGCTTGCCTGGCTTCGGCCACCGGCTCGACGCTTTCGGCGACCGCTTCCGTCTCCACTACTGCGGCATCCTGCTCGAACCACGAGGCAGCGGCTTGCCCGGCTTCGGCCACCGGCTCGACGCTTTCGGCGACCGCTTCCGTCTCCACTACTGCGGCATCCTGCTCGAACCACGAGTCAGCGCCCCGCCCGGCTTCGGCCACTGGCTCGACAGCGTCGTGCGCGCTTTCGTCGTTGGCCGTATTCAACCGTCCCGCCGTGCGCTCCCACCAGGGAACGTCCTCAACGGCGGTTTCCGGCTCGACCTCGGCGACGGCTGGGATCTCGGCTTCGAACGGCTCCGGGTCCCAAGCCAACGAATCGCTCTCCTCCAGCGGGCCGCTCGCGTGCGCCTGGACGTCGTTTTCGGTTGGCGTCGCTTCCTCGGCCGGATCCCACCCCCACGCTGCCTCCGCAACGTCCCGCTCGGCGGTGCTGTCCGTCGCCTGGGTAGCGGGCTCCGTGAAGGCCGGCGGCACAACCGGCGCATCCCATCGCGCCGTCCGTATGTCAGCGCGGTCCGCCTCGTCGTCCACGGCGAACCATTCCGCGCCTGCTATGTCGGCGTCCGCCACGTCGTCGTCCGCCAGGGCCGCCGGGCTTGTCGTACCGCGCCCGAACAGCCGCGCGAACAGCCCCCGGTGCGGTGCTGCAGGCTCGTGGGTTGCCGCTGGCTGGGCGGTGGACTGCGTCACTGGCAAGGCGGCGTCTGCGAATTCCGGCGCCGCTTCCGTCGCGAGCCGTCCGGCGTGTTCCGCTGGCTCCTCTTCGAACCATGCGCTCGGTGCGGCAACCGCCGGCGTCTCTTCGCTCTCGTCCTCCAGCGCTTCGTCCCCGGTTGTCTCCACCGGGTTCGCCGTCTCCGCGCGTTCCCAGTCGAACGGTTGCAGCAGCTCCGGCGGAACCTCCCGCGAGCGCTCGTTGCTGCCGCTCTCCTCCTCCCACGCGAACGGCTTCAACAGCTCCGCCGGGATGTCGCGCGGCGCGTCCTCCGCTTCCGCCTCGTCCTCCGCCAGGATCCGCCGCGGCCGTGGTTCCGGCTCGTCCTCTGGCTTCGAGGCCCAAGCGCGCATCGCGCCGAGGCCCTCTGGCTGGATCTCGGCTCCTTCGGCTTGCTCGCCGGACGGCCTCAGGTTGAACATCTGCTCCCAGCGGGCTGTCGCGCTCTCACCGGCCGGCCGTGCCTCGGTCTCGTGCCGTGCGAGCCGCTCGGCCCGGATCTCGGCCCACGAGCGTTGGTCGCCTTCCTCGCGCGGCGCTTCGTCCGCCGTCCGCTCCTCGTCTTCATTCGACCATCCGGCCGGCTGGATGGTCGCGAACGGCTCCGCCTCGTCAGGCTCGTCCGTGTCGAAGGCTACCTCGTCGTGCTCGCTCTCACGCTCCTCGAACGCGTGCGTCTCGCCGTGGACGCCGATCTGGCGATGCTCTCGGGGTGTCTCGTCCGTGCCATGCGCCGCCCAGCCGCGCATCGCAGCCAGTCCTCCCTCCTCCTCGCCATGCCCGAAGATCTCGTCCCAGCGCGACTGCTGCTCGATCGGTTCCGCGGCCGGCGGCTCGTGCGGCTCCTTCGATTGCCGCCTCAGCGTCAGGTCGATCGGCGCCAGCGACTCGCTCGACCACTCGTCTTCGTCCTCGCGCGGCGGAACCTGCGGGAGATCGGCGTCCCCGCCTCGCGCCAGCCGGAAGGTGCCGGAGCTCGTTTCCCGCGTCCTAGGCTCCTCCTTCCTGCGCCCGAGCCCGAAGAGGCCGCCCTTCTTCGGAGGCTCCGGCGAGCCCGGGGGCCGTCCGTACGACTCGCGCTCCGCTTTGTCCTCGATGTTGTTGATGAGACGCTGCCGCAGTTCGCGGTTCTTCTGCTCCTGGCGCTCCCACGCGCCGCTCGGCAGGTCGAAGTACCAGCCGTCGGGATTCTCGCCGTCCTGTCCCGGCTCTTCCGGACGTTCCCCCGCGGTATCCATTGTCATCAGCGTACCATAGCCTCCCCGGCCGGCTCCCCGATTCGCGCCTGTCGCCCTTTACGGTTGGTTCTCCTACCCTCACGGGCGTGGACGGACTCGCGAATCTCCCAGATGAGCGGCTGGTCTCTCTTTCAAGGGACG